>CAZPBP010000098.1:0-4685 GCA_964584845.1 uncultured Hippea sp. | reverse complement strand
CGAGGAACAAAGTGACGAAGCAGTCTCAAAGCTGAGATTGCTTCGCTACGCTCGCAATGACACGTCTCCAGTCACTGCGAGGAACAAAGTGACGAAGCAGTCTCAAAGCTGAGATTGCTTCGCTACGCTCGCGATGACACGCCTCCCGTCACTGCGAGGCTCTTGCCGCGGCAGTCTCAGCTTCTTCCCCCCCCTCTACCTTATAAACAGGTATTTAATAAAATCCGCAAAACCTTTCTTTTGCTTTATCGGCTGCATATTTATTTTTCCCGCTATTTTTACAATCTGTCTTGAAAACGATGCGTAAGGGAAAGCATCGATTATTGCCTCTCTTTTTCTTACCGTTTTTGAAAGAAGGGTGTCTTTTGGACAAAATCCGAGATATCCCGGCGTAAAATTGAGGAATTTCTCACTTATTGCTCTGATATGCTCAAAAATGTCTTTAGCTTCATTTTCATTTTTTGCCATATTAATCACAAGATTTATGGTATTTTTATTTCTCTTTTTTAATAGTTTTATCATCACATAGGCATCGGTTATTGAGGTAGGCTCCGGGGTTAATACGATAATTATCTCATCTGCTACATTCAAAAAGCGCGTTACATTTCTTCCTATGCCTGCCGCCGTATCTATCAAAATATAATCGGGAGCTTCAATACCGGAAAGTTGATTTTCGATAAATGAAAATTTTTTATCCGTTATGTCTGCAAGCTTTTCAAAACCTGATCCGGCCGGAACCAGCACCGCATTAGCCGATATTGGAAGGCAAATCTCAGAAAGCTGTTTTCTGCCTTCTATGAGATCGTTCATGCTGTACTTTGGAGAGATCCCGAGAATCAGATCTGCACTTGAAAGACCGAGATCGGCATCAAAAAGCATCACTTTTTTGCCTGTTTTTGCAAGTACCAGCGTCAGATTCACCGATATATTTGTCTTGCCGACACCGCCTTTTCCTGATGTAATTGCAATATATCGAGTGTTTCTATTCACCATCTTTCTTAGTTTCGTCGCCTGATCAGTCATTTTGCAGGATTAGATTGGCTATTTCCAGCGATTCGGGAATTATAATATCTTCAGGAACTCTTTGACCTGTAGTCAGAAAATAGACCGGAAGCTTGCTTTTGAACGATATATTAAATATCGATCCAAGATGATTCGCCTCATCAATCTTGGTAAATACAGTGCCTTTAATCGGCAGAATGCTAAAGCTTTTATAACTCTCTTCGATATCCTCATCTTTAACATTTGCGGAAAGCGTGAGCAGTATATCAAGCTTTTGCTCAGGCAATGAATCCGCCATCTCTTTTATATGATCGGTGTCTTTTTGGCTTCTGCCTGCAGTGTCCACAAACACAAATTGATAATTGCCGAATTTCTCTATTGCATTTTTTACATCCTGCCTGTCAAACGCAACTTCCATAGGTATATCCATTATTTTTGCATAACTTGCAAGCTGTTCTATTGCAGCAATCCTGTATGTATCCAAAGTTATAATCGCCACATCCTTTTTGTAATTTATCATGGCTGTTGCAGCCAATTTCGCTATTGTCGTAGTTTTTCCAACTCCTGTCGGACCCACAAGACAGATGATCTTTTTGTCATCGTTAAAATCGATATTTTCCACATTTATCGACCGAGCTATCATTGTTGTAAGAAATGCATTGGTTTTTTGATAATCAGACAGTTCTTTATGATCCAGATGTTTTGCGATATTCACTATAAATTTCCTTGACAAATCATGACTAATTCCCGCATTGTCAATCTTTTTAAGATGATCGCGCAGCTCAAACGGAATGGATTCATCTTTATGGGCGTCTATGGAATCTTTCAAAATCGAAAGATCTGCTCTTATTCGCTCTACTGCATCCATAAAATCTATATTGGAAAAATTAATTGCAATAGTCTTTTTAATTTCGGACAGCTCTTTTGAGATGCTTCTTTCATAAACCAATCTCGCAGCGTCTTCCCTTTTGTATATCGGATTTGTTTTGGATTGAGATCTGTCATCGACGGCTGCCACAATTTCAATATATTTCTTTGGAATAATCCAATGCGGAAATGAATGATTATTCACCTTTTTTACCGAAATTATTATAGCATTTAATCCGAGGTCATCCTTGATCTTCTTTAACGCTTCATTCTGAGATTTAGCGAGATATGTTTTGTATCTCAATTTATCATACCAACCGATTCGATAGTTGCATTATCCGATATCTCGGCAAATGAAAGAACATGAATGTTTTTGATAGATCTTCTCAGAAAATCCTCAAGCGGCTGTCTTATCTTCGGATTCACAATCAGAATCGCGTCTTTACCTGCTTCGTTTGCCTTCTTCATCAGCGCAGAAGCAGCTTTTACAATTTTATCTGCCTCGTCGGCCCGCAGCGATAGATAAAGCTTATTCGTACCCTTTACGGCATCTTCTATCTTTTTTTCAACTTCAGGTGAAGCAAATATCGTATGGAGCTTTCCATCCTGATCCTTAAGGTGATCGGTTATAATACGGGACAGGGCAGCTCTCACCTGTTCAGTCAAAAGATCCGGATTTTGTGTATAAACCGCATAGTCGGATAACGTTTCACAGATAATCAGCAAATTTCTTATCGAAATACCACTGTTAAGCAGATTTTTCAGCACCTTTTGAACCACTCCAAGCGATAATGTCTTAGGCACAAGATCCTCAACAACCTTCGGATATTGCTCCTTTAATGTATCAAGCAGCTTTTGAACATCCTGTCTCGTGAGAAGCTCCGCAGCGTGATTTTTAACAATTTCCGACACATGAGTGGCGATAACCGTGGACGGGTCCACAACTGTATAGCCATGTTTCAGGGCATTTTGCTGACTGGATTTATCAACCCAATATGCTTCAAGACCAAAGGAGGGTTCATGCGTCGGGACGGCACCATCAAGCGTTCCAATACCGCCCATTGCAAGAAATTTATCGGGCAATACGATGTATTTCGCAACTTCCGATCCATTTATCAGGAAAATATATCCATTTTTATCGATCTCAAGATTATCCCTGATTCTCACAGGCGGAACAATAATACCCATTTCCAGCGCCAGTTGATGTCTTATACCTCTGATTTTTTCAAGAAGATTTCCACCCTCATCGGGATTAACGAGAGAAATTAATCCGTAACCAATCTCAAGCTCAAGCATATCAACTTTCAAAAGATCCGATATATTTTCTGTTTTGATCTGTGTTTTCTCCTTTTTCTGCTCACTTTCTTCTTTCTGTCTTGTCAATATCTTATTTTTGGTTTGATAATTTGCATATGCAGAACCTGCCATTATAGCTGCAAACACCAATATGGGAATTCTTGGAAAACCCGGGATAAGAGCAAGAGCAAAGAGGATGCCCGCACTTATAGCAACCGATTTGGAATGACCGAACAGCTGTTTTGTAAGACTCGAAGGAAGGTCTGCTTCTCCCGAAGAGGTTCTCGATATAACAAGTCCGGCAGCACTGCTGATTATAAGCGCAGGAAGCTGACTTACAAGACCGTCACCTACCGTCAATACCGTAAATCTGTTTACAGCAGCGGATATAGGCATACTATATTGAACGACACCGATAATTATACCGCCTACAATATTTATTGATGTAATAAGCAGACTGGCAATGGCGTCACCTCTGACGAATTTGCTTGCTCCATCCATAGCTCCGTAAAAATCCGCCTCTTGCGATATGGATTCTCTTCTTATCTTTGCCCCCGCCTCATCAATTAATCCCGCATTGAGATCCGCATCTATACTCATCTGTTTACCGGGCATTGCATCAAGTGTGAAACGTGCGGTTACCTCCGCTATTCTTGTTGCGCCTTTTGTAATAACAATAAAATTTATTATCACAAGGATTGAAAATACAATAATTCCAACAACGAAATTTCCTCCTACAACGGTAAAACCGAATGCCTGTATGATATGACCGGCCGCCGAAGAAGAAGCATGACCGTGCAGCAGTATCGCCCTCGTTGTTGCAACATTAAGTGCAAGCCGATAAATGGTGACTATAAGCAGAAGTGATGGAAATGTTGAGAACTCAAGAGGCTTTGCAATATAGATTGTTACAAAGAGTATGAGAATTGCAGTAGCAAAGCTCAAACTTATTGCAAAATCCAATAGAAATGAGGGAAGCGGTATTATTAAGATACCAAGCGTAATCAAACCGCCTGCTACGATTACAGCATCGCTTATATATGAACGGTGTATTGCGGTATCAACCATAAATTATTCTTTCCTCATGCGACAATAGGGGTCAAATTTAAGCGCCTGTCCACAAAACTCTATTTGCTATTTGCGAGTATTCTAAAGGTCTTCGGCAATCTTTCTATTTTCAACGCTCTCTGCGATTGCTTCGGTCGTTTCATTCCCTCGCAGTGACATTTGTCAACAGCCCCTTGAATCCTGAATTTTTTGATCCGAAATCTAATACTAAAAATCAATGTCAGGTAAATCTCAGAAAAAAGCAATCCAAGACCCGATCCCAATTGTACCTTAATTTTTTCACGCTGTTGCCAAAACGACTCTTTTATAATAGTCGAAGCTTTTTCAATTGCAAGGTCATAGAGGGTCTGCCCTTGAGAGCCTGTTGATAAAGACCAATAATGAGACCGTTGCACAATAAGCTGTGAAGATGCTTATTGTGCAACGGTCTCATAATAGATCCTCAAGTTATT
>CAZPBP010000097.1:0-4820 GCA_964584845.1 uncultured Hippea sp. | reverse complement strand
CTGTACCGGATAAGATAGAAATCGCCGATTCGCTGCCCAAAACAAGCACGGGAAAATTAGACAAGAAAGCTATAAAAGATAAACACAGGATAGAAGCTTAAATTTTTGCTCATAGTCGGGGAGATCGTGTTTCAAGAGCCTGTTGAAAAACTTATTGCAAGAAGTGGAGCGATAATATACTGCCATCAAACTTTAAGACAGTGGACTTGCAACCCTTTTGTCCACTGAATCATTCTCTGAAACTGAAAGAAAAGATTTAGATAATGAGACCACTGCACAATAAGCGTCTTCACGGAAGCCAAATAACCGGCAATCTTTCTTATGATAGTTTCTGATAGTTTCTTCTGTCAATACAGTATATGCTTCCTTTATAGTCTTTTGCGTGCACCTTGATCTTGGTTACAGCTGAACTCATCTCTCCATAATGATGAAACCATTTACGATTTATTGTGATACCTATGGATATCGTAAGGATGGAAAATATTTCTTTTTTCCCGTTTCGCGTATGAGAAACGATATGCCCCCTTTCTATATCCTCGACATCATAAAAAGATAGAATAATTTTATCGAAATTTCTTACAATCTCATCTGATATTATTCCTACCTTTTCCGGTGCAACCATAAATACAAAATCATCGCCGCCGATGTGCCCCACAAAACCGTGTTCAGGGTCATGGGACTTTACTATATTGGTTATCAGACGACCTGTCATGCGGATGATCTCATCGCCTCTGGTAAAACCGTATCTGTCATTATATGGTTTAAAGTTATCAAGATCCGCATAGGCAAGGGCAAACTGCATAGAATTATCCAGTCTATTCTGAACCTCTTTTATAATGGGTGTATTTCCCGGAAGCATAGTCAAAGGGTTTATCTCAACAATCCTGTGAACACGCCGGATAGATAGTGCAACTCTCATAAGAAAATTATTCTTGTCAATCGGTTTGAATATAAAGTCATCCACAGGATAATCATTCCACCTGTCTATAAATTCTCCTTTTTCAAGAAGTATGATAATCGGCAGGTGGTTAAAGATAGGATCATCTCTAATTATCTTAACATAGTTTTTGAGACTTATGCCGTTATCCATTATAAGCAGAGATGGAGGAGCATTATAAATTCTGCCTATAAGTTTCTCGGTAGATGCCAGTATAGTTGCATCAAACTTGCCTAAATCTTTGAGATATTCGAGAATGCTGCTGCCGATCAGCTTATTGTCCGATATGACAAATATAGATTCCATCAGAATATAGAGGTCTTTTGGCTTAACATTGCCTCCTCGATCTCCGTAAATATTTCTTTCAAATCTTCTCCTGTAAGAGCTAAAGTATCCCATGCGATCCGCTCAATTCGATAGGCAAACGGATCACCGCTGAAACCAAATCCCATCATTTTTATTATCGTATCGGAAAGGTGCACAATCGCAATGGTCGTAGATAGGTGATTTGCCGAGGGCTTGTGATGATACTCAATCGAGTTAACAAGGCTGAGAGGAAAACGCCACTTTCTCGCAAGCCAGCTTCCCGCTTCTGCATGATTTGCACCAATAATATCCTCCTCAGCTTCCACAATATAGATCTCCCTCTCTCCGGCAGCAGTTATAACATTCTTATAAAGCTCAGGATAACATATGCCGAGGGCAACTTTTCCTATGTCATGGATTAGACCTGCAATCGACACATCCTCAATCTCTTTTATTCCAACCTTTGTTGCAATGGCCTTTGCCGCTACAGCAGTGCCTATCGAATGCTCCCAAAGTCCCATCATCGTCTTCTGCATCATGTCAAACATGGATATTCCAAGAAGCATGCCTTCCAAAGTACCAAGTCCTATAAGCATTACAGCCTGACTGATTGATGAAATTCTCCCGGGAAAACCATATATAGGCGAATTTATTATTTTAAGTACCCTCGCCGAAAGAGCCTGATCGCGGCTTATAAATTCTGCAACTTTCTTTAACGAGATATCTTCAGAACCGATTAATTTTAGTATCTTGGTTACAACCGGTGGAATTGTGGGCAGTGAACTTAGCCTTTCTACCTTTTTTCTAATATCTGAGCATGACGGTTTATTCATAAAGCAAATTTATATATTCAGTAAAATCATTTTTTATTTCATTCATCAGAATGTTATCTGAAACTTTTGAGAAAGCAATGTCGACAATGTCAAGATACCTTTCTTTTGACAGTCTGGGCTCTGATTTTCCCTCAACATAAACCGAGTCAATATTAAGTGAGTTTAACTTCTCAATAATAGGTATCGTCAGTTTCATTCCTTTTCCGTAAAGTATCATTCCGGAGGCATTCTCTACTGCCCTTGCAAGTATCATACCGGACTTTGCATTTTTAATAGTTACCGGTTTCATCTGAAATGACCTCCGAAATTAAACTGCGAACGCCGCATTCTCTACATTCATATGTAGCATTATACGATGATGACTTGATGTTGCAATACCAAAAAGTGCTTATGCTAACCATTGCTGTTCTTTTTTGTACGTTTATTATAAAAATGGCGCTTTCACATAGTCCGGTTCGCTTGCGAACAACTAAAAGTCTTCCAATTGTAAACGATATCAGCACTGTACAATGATCTTATAATTACCGACGAAAAGATATTGCCAAAGCTCTGTTTCTTGCCTATAACATAGTTAACGTAGAAGATGCAGCAGGAAGACTGTCACAGATATAAAGGTCGTAGTAGAAAAAAGTTGACTGGAGGTAATAAGGAGGCATTATGAGAACAAAAGAATTATTTGTTTCATTGGCTATATTATTAATTTTTGCCAATTCGGCGACAGCTAAATATATTGTTAAAAACAGATATTCAACAATATCAACTTCGTTTTATCTGTCGGAAACGGTAAATAGCGATAAAGTCAAAGCAGATTTCAAAGTATACGCAGAAGGCGACAATTATAACATGGCTCTGCGGCGTTTAACAAAGATAAACAATAACTTCCTGCTTTTTCTTAAAAAACTGTTTTCCAAACAAGATATTCAAACAAGAAATGCTTACGGATACTCTAAAACGGCAGTTATTTTTGTTTCCATAGACAGCAAAAAAATAGACAAGATTGCATCAGTGCTGAGATATATAGCAAACAAAAATTTTCAATATAAAACAGGTATCAAACCGATAAATATAAGATTTGTTGTGTCAGATCGATTGAAACAAACTGTTAAGGCGGTATTATTCAAAAAAGCATTAAATAAAGCAAAAATGAAACTACTTGTAGTCAACAAAATTTTAGGCGGCGGATACTTAATAAGTAATCTTCAGGTAAGATTTACTCCAATGTATCCTGTTTCATATGCTTTGGCGGATAGTGCAAAAACAGTATATCGAGCAAGATCAACTAGATTTAACAATCAGAATATGCAGCTGTCACCGGGTACCGCAAAAATCAAGGTTAACATAGAACTACAAATGTCAAAAAGAATACAGGAGAAATAATAAGACATCTGCACAATAAGAATAATTTTAAACGTATATATCTGCAGAAGTTAGCACAAACGACATTAAAAGTTTGTGACCTTCGACTATATACAAAAAAAGGAGATAGAAATGGAAAGCTTTGAATCATCAGACAGAAGGGGCATTGTCGGCATAGCTTTGATTGCACCGTCACAATTTGTTTTACATTTGTCACATGAGAAGGAGAAATCATGAGTTCGCATAATATTGGTCATGGAAAACTACTGCCTGCTCTTATAATCGCAGGACTTTTTGTCGTAGGACTTTTATCCTCGGCACAGGCTTGGGAACCTAAGCTCCCCAATGGAGTCCAGGGTCCCACCTCTTGGTATATAAACGGTAAGGGAGGTCGCTATTTTGCACCGATCATTCGGGGCAGGCTGCTGGGTCCTACCTCCGGTATCGTTAGGACGGATTCCAACTGTGCACCGGACAATCAAGGTCTCAGCCACTGTTACAACAAGATTGAACTGCTGTCCGGTGGAACCATTACCATTCAAGACACGCATAAAATGAGCAACTTTCGCTGTTTGCGTCCAGGCGAACAAGTTACAGTGCGACCTAACGGTTCTCCATCCTGGGCAATTGTGCAAACCGGTCCCTAACGATTAGGCCTAACTGTTATTGACGGCAGAATCAATTAATCTTAAAGAACAAGCGATAGAATAGCTAAAGAAACTTGTTGTACGATTTCTATAACAACAGTTTACATCAAGGGAAGATGGATATAATATCAATTTGCCTTGATGTCGGAGCAACATAATATAGTATAATAAAGCTATACGTGATACGTGTCATTGCGTACACGACAAATGGAGATTTTATGCAGAATGATAAATCGAACGGTAATAAAATGAAAACAGGCATACTGGCATTTATTCAGCTGCTGCCGGTTTTATTTAGCATGCTTTTGCTGGCAGCTCATTTTTTAAGGGCGGATATTATTCCTCTTGTAATATCGTTTCTTCTGTTACCAATAGGACTCTTTATACGAAAAGCCGTTATTGCAAGGATTTTTCAGATTATTTTAATACTCGGCTCAATTGAATGGATACGGACAACTTTTTTATTGGTTGCAATTCGGGAACAGGAAGGCCGGCCATGGACAAAATTGGTTGTCATTTTAGGTTCGGTTGCTCTTTTTACATTTGCATCGTTATTTGTATTTTTTTTGAAAACCTTAAAAGCAAGATATGGCCTGAATAAATCACGGTTAAATGCCTAATATTGCCACTGCAGCTGCGTTTAGTGCGTAATATCGGTTATTAAATATATATGAGAATTTCAATGTGAGACCACTGCACAATAAGCACCTTCACAGCTTTATCAGGTTTTCCATAGGCAAG
>CAZPBP010000096.1:0-4829 GCA_964584845.1 uncultured Hippea sp. | reverse complement strand
CGCTCACATAAACATTTTACGCCGCAAGCGGCGGGGAATACAACCCTCAAGAGAAAAGTATTCAATATTTTCGGTTAGGGCGATAATTGTGTTGGCAAATCACAATTATCCGTTTCAAAATTGCAGCTGTCTGTCTTGTTAAGCTTTAATTCATTAAGCATTTTGTTGCTGTTTATATCGGTATTTTTTTTGAACAGCTGTTTGGCGATCTGATTTTCCCCAATAAATAGTCGAATATTTTTATCTTTTATTATCAGAACCGGTACGCTTTTGATGCCGTTATTTATAAGAAAACCTTTTGCTTTTTTCAAATTTATCATCTTGACTGTTTTTTTGCCGGTTTTTATTTTTTGTATAATATTATCGCAATGAGGACAGGATGAACTATATATCAGACTTGTTCCCTGCGGAGGATACCAGATCGGGACATAGAGCAGGCTGCTCAACAAAATCAGAGCCGCAAAACCGGCAATAGCCATGTAGAAAACCGTTCTGTCTATGCCTTTTCTGAAAAATCTTATTAGAAACAGTAAACCTATTATGATTGCTATTCCAACACAAATATTGCAGAGATCTTGAATATAAAACAGCTGAAAGCCAAGTAAAGCACCTTCGGTAATTAAAGACAGAGAGACTATAAAATCAATTAAAGATGATAATTTGGTGTAAAATGATGCGATTATAAAAAACGAGAACAATATCAGCCCTGCAATTACAAATGGCTTATCCCCAAAAGGTGTAATTTGACCTACGATCAGGCATCCGCTGGTTTTGCATATTGGCGAGGAGACAACTATTCCATAAATCTCACCTGCGCTAAGAGCCAGACCAATAACCGAAAGCAGTCTGAATATTGTTTTTATTTTCATAACCGGCAGAGATGTTAGCACAACAAATAGAAGTTGTCCACCAATAGAAAGCGCTTATTTTAAGCTATTGCTAGTTTTTAATTGAAGATTGCATCAATCTTCTGCCTGTTGTAGTTTCAGGTTTTTCTTTACTGCGCAGGATTTTTCATAATCATTTAAAGATTAACAAAAGGGTGGGCTAAAGCATCCTATAGCTTTGAAATATTTATCTTTATGTAATTCAATAAATTTCCGATATGCAGTTAATCTCTTTTTTTTGCCTCAAATCTCAGTCTATCTCTAAATTTTGGATGAGCAATATTTATCAGTTCTTTCGTTCTTTCCTTCAAAGTTTTCCCAAAAAGGTTTACCGCACCATATTCAGTTACTATCCAGCATACATCTGCTCGTGTAGTCACAATTCCCGAGCCGTTCAGAAGATTTGGGACGATCCGGCTTATTGTTCCATGTTTTGCCATGCTCGGGAACGCTATTATCGGAACGCCCCCTTCGCTTTCCGTGGCGCCTCTGATAAAATCAAGTTGTCCTCCGAAACCGCTGTATATATAGCTTCCTATTGAATCTGAACATATCTGACCGGTCAAATCTACCGATACTGCCGAATTTATCGCAACCATATTGGGATTTTGAGCTATTATGAACGGATCGTTTACATGATCGACAGGATGAATCTCAAAAAGAGGATTATCGTTTACATAATCATAAAGATTTTTACCTCCCATTATAAATGTGCAGATAATTTTCCCTCTGTGAAGTTTCTTTCTGTTTCCTGTTATTATTCCCTTTTCTGCAGCATCGACTATTCCTTCTGTAGCCATTTCCGTATGTATGCCAAGATCTTTCTTGCCGTCTAACGAAGACAGTACGGCATCAGGTATCGCTCCGATTCCAAGCTGCAGCGTTGAGCCATCCTTTATGAGGCCGGCAATAATGAGTCCGATATTTCGTTCAACATCACCAAATGTTTTTGAATCAAGCGTTATTATTGATTCGTCTACCTCAACAAATTGATCAACGCTTGAAACATGTATAAATGAATCGCCCTGCACCCTCGGCATTCTTCTGTTTACCTGACATATCACTTTTTTTGACCATTCTGCAGCAGCTTTGGATGCCAGAACCTCAACACCAAGGCTTAAAAAACCATATTCATCCGGCATTGATGTATGAAATAAAGCAACATCGGGAGGATTATCTTTTATAGCTACGGGTATTCTATGAAGATGAATCGGAATATAGCCTAATTGTATGTTGACCGCATCTCTGTCTGCGGATCCCACAAAAAACGCTTTGTGTATTATCCTGCCGTCTCTTTCTGCCTGCTTCAATCTGTCGCTGCCTGCAAGCACAGCGTGCGCAAGTGTTAGATCTTTTAATTGATCGGAATCCGCATGTCTTGCCAAAGCGTCGAGCAAAACGGTTGGGGTAGCGGCATTTCCGCTTACATATACCAGATTTCCCGATTTTATGGAGCTCACAGCTTCATCGGCACTGACAATACCGCTTTTATAGATAGATTGCCAATTCATAGCCTTTTCCCATTGTATATATAACATGCATGATAAAGTTTGTCTTTTAAATTCGCAGCAGATCTTAGAATTGGAATAATGGCAAGTGTTAGTGCTTTGGATGTTGTTCTTGCAACCATTGCAGGAGCATTCGGTATAGATAGATATGTAATACCATCTTCAACAAAAGGATCTATGTGGGCGCCTCTTGCTCTTGTGACTGCCGTTGCGCCGCCCTGATCAATGGCAAAATCTATCACAACCGTTCCTCTGCGCATCTGTTTGGCCATTTGTTTGTTAATGATAATGGGCGGAAGATCTCCCGGAACAAGAACGGACAGCACAACGACATCGGCAAACTTAATATATCTTTCGATTGCATGTTTGGTTGCTACTGAAGTAATGATACGTCCATTCATAAAATGAGAAATATCTTCCAGTCTGTCGGCATTTTTATCGAGCAGATGAACTGTAGCACCTGCTCCGGATAAGCTTTCGGCAGCATAGCTTCCGAGCGTGCCTGCTCCTATAATTACAACATCGGCAGGCGGAATTCCGGGTATTCCCCCTAATAATTTCCCAAAAGAGTTGCTGCCCGACTCAAGCAATTTACCTGCTATCTGAGAAGTAAGTCTGCCGGCAATCTTACTTTGAGAGGCAAGAATCGGACGATAATTCGGTTTACTTTCATATAACTCATAACCAAAAGCCGTAATACCTTTTTTCATAAGTTTTTCAATATAATCTTTGGGTGCAGTTACAAGATGCCAAAACGCACATATCATGCAATTTTGCGGTATAAAATCAAGTTCTTTCTCTGTCGGTCTTTTTATCTTGAGAATTACATCGGAACGTCCATATAATTCCTGAGCACTATAGACAATCTTTGCACCCTCATTACTGTAATCGTCATTGGTATAGCCGGAATTGATTCCTGCTTTATTCTCCACAAAAATCGATATATTTTGTTCCGTCAATTCTCTTACCCCGGCCGGGGTAAGCCCAACCCTGCCTTCCATCAGGTAACCCATGCTTTCGGATTCTCTGGGAATACCAAATCTCATACGCCCTCCCTATTGCATTTTCCGGTCAATCCGGTTTATAAGCATATCCATGAAGTCGGAGTAAGGGCAAGCTTTAAAAGTATGTCATACTGCACTTGATACGGAAATTAAAATTTTCAAACTAACCGATACATGCCCTTCAGAAATTTGACTTGTCTGTAGAAAACCCGATAAAGCCGTGAATCTGCTTATTGTAAAGCGGCCTCATAATCTGTGCACAATTCCGGTTCAACGGCTTATTGTAAGCTAAACCCCATGTCGTCTATTACTTTATCGATACGTTTTTTTGTCTGATCTTTGCCGTCATATTGAATAGTCCACGCTGCACCCTCATAGTCACCTTCGACACCTTCTACGCCTCTGATTCGTTTAAACGCCTTTGTTACCGTGAAAAAGAGCATCGACCATCCGCACAGTTCGCAAAGCGAATCTTTTCTTCTAACTGTTATCTCTTTCATAATTATCACCTTCCCGCAATTTTTTGTTTTAGGATGCCTCTATTAATTCTAAACGTTTCGGATTGAGAGTTCAAATTCGTCTGCCTATGTGCAACGTGCAGGCGTACGGATTTGGGACTTAAGATGATCGTTTATGAATAATAGATGTACTCTTTATTATCCAATCAAACCCCGTTTATATTATAAATCTTTGCAAAATTCAGAAAAATCTTTTAAAAACAGGTTTACGGTATCGGTTTTTGGTGTAATCATCGATTCAACTACGGTTTTTTTGCCGTCATTATAGATGCGGCAGCTTTTTATTGATCTGTTTTGTTTCAAGAACTTTATTACCTTTGTGTCTATTTTAGAGCAGTTGCCTTTTTTATGCATGATATATGCGGCATCTCCGACAGAAGTATTTTCTTTCTTGAATGAATCTCCGTATATCTTTTTATCATAACCCCATGTGCCTCTTTTGCGCAAATGCATTTCGCAGGGGAGTTGTTTTTCTAAGATATAGCTCATAAAAAATCTGTCATATCTTGTCAGCAGTAATGATACCGGAATCCAAAAAGGTGATTGTCTCGGAAGAAGTGTTAACATCGTACGGCATTTCTTAGCAAAACCGTCTTTGAGAATGTAACTTGCTTTATAACCGATTTCACCGCCAATCCATACATAATTTTGATCAATGGGTCTTAAAAATTCTTCGGTAATTTTCCCAATTCTGCGCGCCAGACTGAGATTTTTCCTTCTGCCCCAGAAGAATCCAAGAGATGCAATACCTGCCAGTAAAACTATGCCTATAAAATACAGCTCTCGAGGTAACATTCGGCAATTATATATTCAAGTTTGCGGAAAAGCAATCAATAAAGATGTTCTTTACCATAAAAATTTCCATATCTGATCCCGCCGTCTAAAGTAACTTGAAGATAGGCGGTTAATAAA
>CAZPBP010000095.1:0-4901 GCA_964584845.1 uncultured Hippea sp. | reverse complement strand
GTAAAAACTATGCTTGAAAAAATTCTGAATATAGAGATAGGTGATCTTCCGTTTGATGCATCCGATGCGTTGGCGGTTGCATGGTGTCATAGCTGTATGCTTAACAGGAGAATAAAAGATGTTTAAACTTAAAAGAGGTTTGTTGTTAGCTGCAGCTCTGTTTATTGGAATCTCTTTCATATCGGGATGCAAAAGTAATGCAATCGAAAAGTCGAGGCCTCTAACAAAAGTCAACAATCAGACCGACTCATTATCGTTTCATCTTTTAGACGGCAAAACCGTAAATCTGTCAAAAGATAAAGGAAAGGTTGTAATTCTGAATTATTTTGCAACATGGTGTCCTGCATGCAAGGCTGAAATGCCCGAACTCACGGAACTTTACAAAAATTATAAAAATAGGGGCTTTGATATAATCAGTATAAGTACCGATCGTCAAATAGCCGACATACCTGCTTTTGTAAAGCAGTTCAGCATCCCTTACAGGGTAGCATTGGAAAATCCGAAAAACCGGCCCGTTGTCGGCTCCATCGAATATCTTCCGACAAATATAATTATAGATAGGCAAGGAAAAATATATAAACGCATTATAGGTATAATCCCTCAAGCCGAGTGGAGGGCACTCATAGAAAAACTTTTACGGGAGAATAGATGAAAGTCATAGTAACAGACAATATTGCAGCCGATGGAATAGATATATTGAAAGCTGCCGGACTGAATGTTGAAGTTCTGGCGGATCTGCCCAAAGATAAACTTTTGAACCATCTGTCGGATACGGACGCTGTTATAACAAGAAGTGCTACAACAGTTGATAAAAGATTTTTGAATGCAGCCGAAAATCTCAAAGTTATCGTGAGAGCCGGCGTTGGAATTGACAATGTTGATATAGCGGAAGCATCAAGAAGGGGAATACTTGTTATGAATGTTCCGGCCGCAAATACTATTGCCGCAGCCGAGCATACCATGAATCATATACTTTCCTGCCTGAGGCTGCTTCCATACTCTCACAATGAGCTAAAGAATAAAAAAATATGGAACAGAAAGAGATGGATGGGCAAAGAACTTTACGGCAAAACGGTCGGCATAATAGGCTTTGGTCATATAGGACCCGAGGTAGCAAAACGCTGCATTGCTTTTAATGCCGGGGTGCTGGTCTACGATCCGTATATTGATCCCAAAAAGGCAACAAATATGCACTGCAAATATCTATCCTCGGTCGAAGAACTAATTAAAGAAAGTGATATAATAACAATACATACTCCGAAAACCGAAGAAACTATCAATATGATTGCGGCAAACGAGCTGAAAATTGCGAAAGATGGAGTAATTCTTATCAACTGCGCAAGAGGCGGGCTTTACAATGAAAAAGATCTCTATGAATCACTAAAATCAGGCAAAGTTTCTGCGGCCGGAATAGATGTTTTTGAACATGAACCATGTTTAGATTCACCGTTTCTGTCACTTGAAAATATAATAGTAACACCTCATCTCGGAGCAAACACACAAGAAGCTCAATCCCGCGTTGCCATAGAAGCCGCCGGTGAGGTAATTAACGCCTTGAACGGAAAAGGTTTTGCAAACGCCTTGAATTTACCTATGCCGGACAAACAGATACCGGCAAATTTATCGCCGTTCTTAAAACTCGCTGAAAAAATGGCAAAAATCCTTAAAACAATTATGGATGGAACGGACAAGAAAATTGAAATTTCTTCTTCAGGGCCGATTGCGGAATTTACACCGATTCTGAAACCGTTTATCTATGTCGGAATGCTGAAAGAATATCTTAAAGAAAGCTTAAACTATGTAAATGCAGGTATTGTTGCGGAAGAACGAGGTATTGTTACTCTTGAAACAGCAACAACAAAAAGTAAAAACTTTACAAATCTTTTAAAACTTACATTAACAACATCGACCGGCACACGCTCTATTTCAGGAACTATTTTTGAGTCGGGCCAATCACGCATCGTAAGTTTTGATGATTTTATTATAGAAGTGGAACCGAAACCTATCCTTATATTTATGAAAAACCGTGACATTCCGGGATTTATCGGAAATGTCGGTACAATTTTGGGTAAAGCCTCAATAAATATAGCGGATTTCAGACTTGGCAGACAAAAAATTGGGCATGAAGCAATATCATTTATAAGTGTTGACACTCAGCTGTCAAAAACGGTCATCAATCAACTGAAAGCAATCGACGGGACATTAGAGGTTAAACAGATTTTACTATAATTTGTCTGTTTCAAAGGCTTTCAACGTAATACTTGATAGCAAAAAATTTTAGCTTATTATGGCAGGTAGTGTGATTATTGGGATAATATTGGCAGTTTTGATATTTTTTGATGCTCAGAATGCTGCAGCATGGGGAAGTGCTGCCCATCTGTTTATTGCAAATAACCTGATAAACGATTATCTCGGACAGTTGGGCAAAATTTCGGCATTGCTTTATGCTAACATAGACGCATTTTTTTATGGAAACCTCGCACCCGATATAACAATCGGGAAAAAATATTGCAACCCTCTAAACCATTGTCATAATTGGATTTTAGCGTTTTCACTTTTGGAGAAGGCATGCGGCAATCGGGAAAAGGCGTTTGTTTACGGCTATTTTTCGCATATAGCGTCCGATGTTGCCGCTCATCAGTATTTTATAAGACCTAAGCTGAAAAAGAATCGTTTTACTTCCGAAATTCTTCACGGTATTATCGAATCTAAAGCAGAACTTATGCTCCCTTCAAGATATACCATTTTGTCAAAGGCCGTAATTAACAAAAAATACCCCGACCTCGACAAGCTGCTTAAAAGTAGTTTATACGACACATTATTTTCTTTTTCGACATCTAAATTCTTGTTCAGACAAACGGTTAATCTGTTCCCATCACATGAATACAGCTCGAAAATCGGAAATCTGTTCAGTAAAAAAGAGCTTTATAACTACCTTGCGTTATCAATCGATTTTACAAAAGATATTCTTATAAACGGAAATAGATCGGCGATTTTGTCAAAAACGGCGGTAATAAGCAAACCTGCGCATAGATTTCTAAGTCACCTTGCACGCTAAAAAGTATTCTAAAATACGCATGATACTGAAAAGACCGGCCGAAAGTCAGACGCAAAGTGCCGTTTTAACTACAAGGAGCACTCATGAACAGCAATAAGCAGATATACGGCAAGCTTTGCAGGATATTCGGGAAGTCCGGTGTATTTAATGAACTGATCGACAGAACACAATACGCTTACGATGCAACGCAAAAACGCTTTGTACCGGATTTCGTTGTATTTCCGGAAAATGCACAGCAGATCAGAGAACTTTTTAAACTGGCCGGCAGCGAGCAAATACCGATTGTACCGAGAGGCGCAGGATCCGGTTTTACGGGTGGAGCACTTGCATCTAATGGCGGCATAGTCGCTTCTACTGAACTTATGAACAAAATTGAATCCATAGACACAACGGATCTAACCGCTGTTGTAGAACCGGGAGTAATAAACTACCTGTTTCAGCAGGAAGTAGAAAAAAAAGGGTTATTTTATCCCCCTGATCCGGCAAGCTGGCAATTCTCAACGCTTGGAGGAAATGTTGCGGAAAATGCCGGAGGCCCGAGAGCGGTAAAATATGGTGTTACAAAAGATTATATACTCGGCTTGGAAGCCGTTCTTCCAAACGGAGATTTTATCAGAGCCGGTTCAAGAAATATAAAGGATGTGGTAGGATACAACATTGCCGGACTATTAATCGGTTCTGAAGGAACATTGGCTTTTATTACGAAAATAATCATTAAACTGATCCCAAAGCCTCAGGCTACTGCAACGGTTTTAGCAGAATTTAAAACACTTGCCGGAGCCGCCTCATCGGTTCCCCTGATTTTAAACAACAATATATTGCCGACAGCGATCGAGTTTATGGATAAATATTCGGTTAATGCCGTAAAAAGATATACCGATATAAGTATCAGTAAAAGCACAGAAGCCATACTCGTAATACAGACGGACGGCTCAAAAACAGAAGCCTCCTCAGAAGCTAAAAAAATTTCAGAGCTTTTGCATACTAAAGCAGGGGCAGCAGTCAAAGTTGCAACCGATAAAGCGGAAGAGGATTTTCTGTGGCGAGCCAGGCGGAGCGTATCGCCCTCTCTCAAAAATATAAGACCAAATAAAATGAACGAAGATATTGTTGTTCCCCGCAACCGTCTTGATGAGATGGTTGAAAAAACCGATCATATAAGTAAAAAATACGATCTGCCGATCGTCAACTTCGGTCATGCCGGAGATGGCAATATTCATGTGAATGTCCTTTATGAAGACGGTCAACGGGAAAAGGCCGAAAGTGCGGTATATGAAATTTTTGAATCCGTTGTTGAACTCGGCGGCACATTATCGGGAGAACACGGCATAGGAATGGCTAAACAGAAATTCCTGAAACTCGCAAAAACAGAAAGTGAAATCAATATTATGAAATCAATAAAACACGCTTTTGATCCAAATAATATTCTAAACCCCGGAAAAACAGGATTGTGAAGCGGTCAAAAGCTAAGTGTGATCGATGACCCCGATAAGTACTATCGGAATCAGGAAGATAAAAAAGACTCCGCTGACGTTATCTGTTTTTATATGTGCTTCTATTAATTTATGAACGAGCATCCTGAACACCAAATCAGTCTCTTCTGCGTTGCAAACCTAACAGTTAACTATGCTGCAGTCGGCAGTCTGCTCCACGATAAGATCTGTCTGCGGCGGACACGCACAGGCGGCGAATTTGGATGCTTAATTGAAATGCGCAGAATTAATATAGGTGTCCTTGTATAAAAGCCTGTTGATAAAGACAATATTACAAAGAGAGTTGTCATGCCCGCTTGCCCCCCTTGTCATTCCCGCGCAGGCGGGAATCCGGACTTTATAGATAGATT
>CAZPBP010000094.1:0-4908 GCA_964584845.1 uncultured Hippea sp. | reverse complement strand
TGCTCTTGACCCGGTTTAGAGCCTCAATACTGATATCATTAAGAACTATTTTTACACCTTTGGTCAGAAGTTCTTCTATCAAAATCGACGTTCCCGCGCCCGGAAGGAATACCGTAGAATTTCCCCAATTGGGGATATGATCCAATAATTCCAATGTTTTGGATGCTTCCTTTTCAAACCATCCTAATTTTGAATCCTCCGTGCCTGAAAAAATTGCATCCCAATGCTTACTACTCGATTTCATTGCCTCTCCTTATATAAGACCGTTGCACAATAAACGCCTTCACAGAAGCCAAAGAACCGGCGAGATTTAAAAATTAACATTTGAAGGGCTAACCGGTTAATCCTGCAGAAGTTCATCTTGCCTATGAAAAACCTGATAAAGCTGTGAAGATGCTTATTGTACAGTGGTCTTATAATCATATCCATAGAAGTTAAATCAAGAGTGAGATACACATAAATTTGCACCTATGGAGATAAGCTCTGAAGAGGTAAGTTCTCTCATCTACAAAGATACACGGTATTTGAATACTATAATTATATTGCTTAGTCAGTTATCTGTTCTACTTCTTTTGTTGCATCCGGAAGTTCCTCTACATTTCTCAATTTGCGGCTAATTGCCCTGCTGCGAACCTCGGCATCATTGATCGTGTTGGAAGCTTCCTGAATTTTTTTCTGTGTTTTCTGCAAAATAAGTCCGAATTTGATAAATTCAGCCTTCACTCCGCTCAAGATTTTCCATACATTACTTGATCTTTTTTCAATTGATAAAGTTCTGAAGCCCATTTGAAGGCTGGAAAGGATGGCTGAAATTGTAGTCGGACCGGCAACGATAACTCTATATTTTGTCTGAAGCACTTCAAAAAGTCCCGTATTTCTCAAAATCTCGGCATAAAGACCTTCAATGGGTAAAAACATAATTGAGAAATCGGTTGTATTAGGAGGATCAATATATTTATCCTGAATCTCCTTTGCAAATAATTTGATATCCCTCGACAGCTGATTCCTGAAATTTTCAATTTTTATCTTGTCCGCTTCTTCATATGCATCCAGCAATCGCTGATATATCTCAATTTGGAATTTCGAATCAATCGGCAGCCAGACCACATCTCCGTCATCCTTGCCTGGTAATTTAACGGCATATTCAACAAACGCCCTGCTCTCTTTTTTTGTTGCAACATTTTTTTCATATTGGGCAGGAGTTAAAATCTGTTCCAATATATTTGCAAGCTGATATTCCCCCATAACACCCCGCGTTTTGACATTCGATAATACGCGTTTTAAATCACCTACCCCGTTTGCCAGATGCTGCATCTCCCCTAATCCTTTGTAAACCTGCTCCAAACGCTCGCTTACCATCTTGAATGAGAATCCGATTCGTTCGGTTAAAGTTTTTTCGAGTTTTTGATCGACTGTCATACGCATCTGCTCAAGTTTCTTTTCATTACCATTCATTATTGCATCAAGACGCGACTGAATTACTGTTGAAATATTATTAAACTTTTCTTCATTCATACTTGTCAGGTGAGACAGCTGATTTGAAAAAGTTTCAAGTTGATTTTTCTGCATTCCGGCTATTTCGCTCATCCTTTTAAGGGTAAATTCTCCAAATTCTTTAAACGATTTAGAAAATTCTTCTCTGCTTTCTTTTGAATTTTTGGAGTGCTCCATTCTTGAGGAAGAAAACTCTTCTCTGATTAGCTTCTCAAATCTAAGATTATCTTTTTCAACAACGTCAAATTTTTCTGCAAGCATTCTAACATCATTTTTTAAGCTGTCGGCGGAGTGTTTAATTAGATAGAACAGCCAGAATAAAACAGCTGTTGCGGCCAAAAATACAAGATAATCTATCGAGGCATACATCTATCTAAGTAATCCGAATATTGCAGCAATAAGAATGACAACCGCAAGCTGGGCAAACCAGCCGATTAAAACGACTCCTACGGCTCTCATGGTATTTGTATAATCAAGTGCCGATTTTACCGCCTTTATCATAGCTACAACCATCCATATGGATGAGATTAAAATTATAAGATTACCAACTATCGGTAAAAAGCCGAAAAGCCGAAAAATACCGGGTGATGAAGAAAAACCTATTGTTCTGAGCAGTTCACCCGGATTGGATTTGGTATTCGGTTCCGGCATAATTCTTACACCTATAAAATAAACCACATACGCCCAGATATACCACGCCGCAAGAGCAACTGCCGCACTGAGAAATACTCCGGCTATCCCTGCTTTGTGCATAGCCCCGACTCCGGCAGCAACACTTGATATCACTACAACGAGTGCAGCCTGAAGTGTAGCGCTCTCATCATGCTCAACCTCTTCGAATAAACTGTCATCAAGCTTTATTGCCCTAATCATACGTTCAGAAATTTGATTGAAATTCATAGTACCTCCGTATTTCCTGTGCCTCGGTAAAACCAACTGCGATTGCCATTATAACTTTTAAGTTAGATATTGTCTATAAAATGCGGCATCAAAAAGCTGCCGAATTAAAGTAAGCTAAGAATTGCTTCTACGGCATAATAGATTATTATTATAGATGTCCCGTATAAATAAAGCACAAGGAGGTTTGTATGATTAGCGATGCATGGCTATCCAAAAAGGTCGGCAGCAAAATATTATGCCGGGCATGCTCTCATTTATGCAGATTGCAGGAAAATGAATACGGAATTTGCGGAGTGCGGAAGGTTGAGAACGGCACACTAAAACTGATGGTATATGCAAACGCAGCAGCCCTCAACCTTGACCCAATTGAAAAAAAGCCTCTTTTCCATTTTTTACCCGGATCTACAGCTCTTTCAATAGGAACCGTAGGCTGCAATTTTGCATGCTCCTTTTGCCAAAATTATGATATATCACAATTCCCAAAAGATCACAAAGGCTCAGTATTCGGAAAAAAGGTTTCACCTGATGAAGTTATTCGATTGGCAAAGACTTATGGAGCAAAATCAATTGCCTATACATACAACGAACCGGCTGTTTTTTTTGAATATGCTTACGATTGTGCCGTAACAGCCAAAAAGAACGGTCTAAAAAATATCTTTGTCACAAGCGGATATGAAACTCATCCGGCAATCGATACAATAAATCCTTATCTCGATGCTCTGAATATTGATCTAAAATCATTTTCCGACAAATTTTATCAGAAATTATGCAAGGCACGACTTGCTCCGGTGCTGAATTGCATTAAATATGCGTACGGCAAAGGACTCTGGATTGAGCTTACAACACTTCTTATACCCGAAGAGAATGATTCAGATGAAGAAATCCGATCAATTGCGCAATTTATAGCAGACATCGATCCTTTGATACCATGGCACTTATCAGCCTTTTTCCCTACCTACAAACTTACAAACAGACCTCCTACGCCCGCCGAAACAATGCTGAGAGGCTACCGTATAGCCAAAGAAGAGGGACTTAAGAATGTTTATGTCGGGAATCTTAACGACAGTCCTCATGAATCGACATACTGTCCGGTATGCAGCAGAGTAGTTATTAAACGAAATGGGCATATTGGAAATAATGTCGATAATATGCTGCAGAACGGCAAATGTCCGTTTTGCGGAAGCATGATAGCCGGAATATGGCAGAACTAATACATATATCGGCAATTCTGAATGATTTGAGTAAAACTCCTCAGATAAAAAAGGTTTGGGATTTCAAGAGAATTGTAGGTTCATGGAGAACGATAGGATCGCCTATGAACAGCTGCTCATCACCAACAAGGTTTGAAAACGGCATACTCTATATAAAATGCAAAGACGGTATATGGGCTCAGGAACTCTCGATGATGAAGGAAAAAATATTAGTCAAACTCAACGGGCTGCAGGAAATAAAAGTCAAAGAGATAAGATTTTATATATAACCCGCAAGTTCATCTAAAAACTTTATCTTATGCAGAAAAACATCCGTTTTTAGATCCGCCTGAGGTATGATAATATCGGTAAAACCAAGTCTTGCAGCTGATGCTATTCTTCGTTCCATCGATTTTACCAGTCTCACCTCTCCGGCCAATCCAACCTCTCCAATAAAAGCATAATTCATATTAACGGACTTATTTCGTATTGCCGAGATGATTGAAACGCATACCGCAAGATCAACTGCAGTCTCATCAACAGAAACGCCGCCCGTAATATTTAGATAGAGATCATTACCTAAAATTTTCATTTTCAGCTGCTTCTCGATAATGGCCGACAACATAATCAGCCTGTTGGTGTCAAACCCAATTGCCGTGCTTTTGCCTATTCCATAAGGTGAAACAAGCGATTCAATCTCTATTGCCAGCGGCTGATTACCTTTGATTGTTATGCTTCTTGCAATTCCGGGCGCATCAATGGCATCTCCCAGGAATATCCCTTCGGGAGAATCAAGCACAATCAGGCCGTTTTCAGTCATCTGCATTATTGCCGTCTGATCGATTGCCCCGAATCTGTTTTTGATCGCTCTAAGAACTTTATATCCACCCGTTTCCTCTACAATCAATACGGTATCGACCATATGTTCAAGCAGCTTTGGTCCGGCAATAAGGCCGCCTTTGGTTACATGGCCTACAATCATAACAGGTATATTGTTCCTTTTTGCCGTTTCCAAAAATCGATTCGTGCTATATCGCAGCTGATTAACCGATCCGGTTACAGCAGAGATACCGGCACTTGAAACAGTCTGAATAGAATCAACTATTGCAGTAAGAGGTTTTTCCGATTCGATAACCGATGCAATATAATCGGTGTCATGCGCATCTGAAATAATCAGATTATTTTCGGCTATATTCAATCTGTCGGCTCTCAGCTTAATCTGTCCCAAAGATTCTTCCGCACTGAAATAGATAACTTTACCGCTATCGGCAATAGATTTTGCTATCTGAAGAAGCATAGTAGACTTTCCAATTCCAGGAGCTCC
>CAZPBP010000093.1:0-5010 GCA_964584845.1 uncultured Hippea sp. | reverse complement strand
CTATGTCATCAATCATACGAGTAACCAAAAATAATCAAGTATATATGTATGAGTCGAAAAACTTTGACCAAACAGAATGCATAGCTGTAAAATAGCGGGATTTTAGGAATTAACAGAAGTGCCCTGTAGAATTTTAATTTCCTGAAGATTGCCCTTTATTTGACTTCCCTGCGGGCTTTATGAGGTTTCCCATATACTTCGTTAAACTTCTTTGAATTAACCCGTTAGTCCTTCAGAAGTTTGCCTTGTCTATAGAAAACCTCATTAAAAGCTGTGAATTTGTTTACTGTGCAACGGTCTCATAAGGAGAATAAGATGATAAAATTGTTTGTAAAAGAAGGGTGTCCTTACTGTCATAAAGTGATAAGCAAGATTAATGAACTGAACTTAAAAGAAGGGATCGACTACGGATTGACCGATGCGGCACCAGGGACTCAAGGAAGAACGGTTGTTCTGGAAAAAGGCGGTAAATCTCAGGTTCCGTTTATGATTGATGAGGATATTTATATGTATGAAAGCGGCAGTATAATTAAATATATAAAAGCGAAATTTGCAAAATAATTCCGCACAAAAATAACATGAGACCACTGCACAATAAGCGCCTTCGCAGAAGCCAAAGAGCCGGCGAGATTTAAAAATTAAAATTTGAAGGGCTAACCGGTTAGCTAAGGAAACTTATGTCAATCCGCAAACGATCACCTTGAGTTCCAAATCCGCCCGCCTATGATGCAGCGGCAATCTCATTACAAAGCATCTCTTAAGGGGTATTTTTTAATACAAAATGTCATTAAAATGTTGTTCCGAAAGAAAAGTTAAAGGCATTTTTAGGCTGACCCTTTTTCGGAAAGATATCTATTCCTATGGCTAAATCTATAGGTCCGATTGGCGAAAACCATGTAAAACCAGGGCCTACAGCCTGTTTCAGACTGAGTTTTGCGCCGCTTCCCCATACATCTCCGACATCATAGAACAGTTTTCCGTAAAAATGCAGTGCGCTCATAATTGGAAAATGCAGTTCAACACTCCCCAAAACCTTTCTTGTACCGCCTATCAGGTTACCGTTAGAATCTCTGGGTGCCATCTTTGCGTATGTTGCTCCTCTGAAATCGTCTATACCGCCCATGTATAGTTTCTCTGAAAGCGGAAGTTTTTTGCCTATAGAGCTTATCATCTCGGTATAAAATCTTCCCATAAGTACAAATGGTCCGCCTATTTTCTTATATATTCTGCTGTCAAAAGTAGGTTTGATAAATCTCATATTTCCGCCGAATCCGGCAAGCTCTACCGACAAATCTTCTTTGTTTCCTTTTGTAGGATAAAGATAAATATCTCTTGAATCATGTGAAGCAAATGGCGTTATCTCGCTTTTGATAAAATCACCCGTGTTGTCAAGCAATGTTTGAGACGGATTATTGGTTGTTGTGCTTACTTTGTCAACGCTGATTGAATATGTTACTCCAAGCTTATATTCATCGCCATATCGTTTTGCCACAGAAAGACTGGCTCCAAAATTTTTGTCATTATAATCGCTGAACTCGGTCTTGATGTTGTACAGATGAAAACCAACAGATATTGGCTTATTGTGCCACCACGGCTGAACTATATTTAAGTCAAATTGGGTAGATCTTGCGGATAATGTTCCCGATAATGAAGCATGTATGCCTGTGCCGCCAAGATTTGCCTCACTAATCGAAACTCTGGTCAGGAATTTATCAAAAGTGCTATACCCGAATCCTATACTTGCGGTTCCGGTACTTTTTTCCTTTACCTTCACCAACAGTTTCATCTTATTTTTTTTAATTCCCGGAACTTGTCTTATTTTTACATTTTCAAAATAGTTTGTATTGATTATGTCGCGTTTGCTCTTTCTGATCTTTTTCGAATTGTAGAGATCACCTTCAACGAGCTGCATTTCTCGTCTTACAACATTGTCTTCGGTTTTGCTGTTTCCTTCTATTTGAACTCTGCTAATCTTAACAGTGTTGCCTTTAGTTATAACAAATCGAATGTTCGCAGTTCGTTTTTTATCATTGAAGTCAATTTTCGGATTTATATCTGCGTACGCATATCCTTTTTGTCCATAAAGATCAACAAGTCTGGAAATATCATGCCTTAGCACTACGCCATTGAATTGTTTTCCTTCTTTGGTTTCTATCTTATTCTTGATATCTTTCAGCGGTTTTTCGCCTGAAAAACTGATTTTCCCTATCCTGTATCTTAAACCCTCATGAATGATTACCTGAAGTACTATCTTTCCGTCTATCGGATCAATCATAGTCTTGATAGGATCAACTTTTACTTTTGCAAACCCCTTGGATAGATAGAGATCACTGATGGCATCCCTGTCACTTGCCAACGCATTCGGATTGAATCTGCCGGAGTGAAACCACGGAAGCCATGTAAGTATGTACCATCCGTTTTTCTGATGATTTGTCATCACCTTCTCTATATCAGATGAACTAATATGTTTGTTGCCGTAAATATTTACAGCCTTTATATAGGTTTTTTTCCCTTCTTTGATCTTAAATATCAGATCTACCCTGTTGCCTTTAATTTGTTTAATCACCGCCCGAACTTTTGTCATAAATCGTTGTTTTGATGCGTAAAGCGATATTATTTTGTTTGTCGAGCTTTTTACTTTTTCACGATCTAAAATCTGATACGGCTTTACATCGATAATCTTTAGGAGACTTTTGTCTTTTATGTTATTGTTGCCGTCAAAAAGGATATTTCGTATCGACGGCTTTTCATATATCTTGTATGTAAGAATTGTTCCGCCGGCTGTAGATTTTTGACTTACGATTATCCGCTTGAAATACCCGAGTTTAAAGATTCGTTTTATATCATTATCCACCGTTGAAAGTTTAAGTATTCCGCCAGACTTTGATTTTATTTTATCCCTTATTGTCTGACTGTCTATTCTTACATTTCCGGTAATGATGATCTTTTCTATAGTAGAGGCATTGGCCTCAAATGAAACAAACAGTGCGAGCAGCACGGTTAAAATAAGTTGTCTGTACTTCATATCAATTTTCCATCCTTCAATGTTAAAACTTCATCGGCTATTGACGCAACATTTTTATCATGTGTCGCAATCAAAAAGGTTTCTCCGGCTTTATTTGCCCATTTTATAAGAGAAAGAAGCTGATTGCAACTTGATGAATCAAGATTTCCCGTGGGTTCATCGGCCAGAATCAATTCGGGTTTCATTATCATAGCGCGCAGCAGGCTTATTCGTTGAGATTCGCCTCCTGAAAGCGTTTCAACGCGTCGATCTCCGATATCGGACAATCCAAGTCTTCTCAAAAACTTTTCTGCTCTTTTTGAAGCATCGTTTCGATTCAGTCTTGCAATCATTGCCGGCATAATAATATTTTCCATAACGGAGAAGCTTTTCATAAGATAGTGAGATTGAAACAAAAAGCCGATATGCCTGTTTCTTATATCGGAAAGCCGGTTGTCGCTAAGATTCTCAATAGATTTGCCCAATATTTTGATTGTACCTGCATCATATTTAAGAATAAGTCCCAAGATTGCAAGTAAAGTGCTTTTTCCTGCACCCGACGGTCCGATAAGCACGGTTATACTGCCGGTTTTTAGTTTTATATCAATATCGCTCAACACATCACGATCAAAGCTTTTCCTGATTCCGTACGCTTCTAAAATCATTGTCTTATCTGCTTTGTAATATCTTCAGCTGCAGCTTTTGATGCCGGATAGAGGGTAGAAAAAAATGATATAATAAGAGCTGCAAAAACCGTGAGTGCTATATCAAAAGGCCTTACATCAACAGGTATGGTATTAAGATAAAAAATATCTTTCGGCAGCTTTATGAATTGATAATGTCCCATCAGGAAAGACAACAGCGTTCCTGCAACGACTCCGGTTATTATACCGGCTGATGCTACCGTCAATCCTTCAATAATAAATATAGATCTTATTTGAGCTTTTTTTGCTCCCATTGACCTCAAAATTGCTATATCGGTTTTCTTTTCATTAACAAGCATTATCAATGATGCGCTTATTGCAAAACTGCTTACAACGAGAATCAAGAAAAGTACTATAAATATTATTACTTTTTGAAGTCTCATTGCATAAAAAAGATTTGCATTTTGACTTATCCATGTACTTATATGAAACTGTTGAAATTGTCTCGACAATCTTTTTGCGACTGCCGGTGCATCGTATGGATTGTAAGTTGCTATATCTATACCGCTTATCATATTTGCTGTCCCCAGACTTTTTTGGGCGGTCAAAAGAGGCATAAAGATAAAAGCATGATCATATTGATAAAATCCCGTTTGAAAAACACCGGATATTTTTAGGTTTACGGTTTTTGGTATCAATCCAAACGGACTGATATCGCCGAACGGAATTATAAGTTTTACCGGATCACCTATATGAAGTTTAAGCGATTTAAGGAGAGGTTTACCTATCAATATTGCATTATTGGAAAATGAGCCCTCTTGTATATATTTCTTAAGACGCATAGCTATAAAATTATCTTTAACTCCTTGAAAAATAACGGTGCCGAATCTGCTTGAAGAAGATAAAATAGCTTCCGATCTAAGGCTGGGAAAGGCTGCTTTAACTCCTTTTGTCGCTCTTACCTTTTTTATTATAACTTTATTCTCCATCATCAATCCGCCATTTTTTTTTGTTATTTGAGCCGACGTTTCTATACCCAAAATTTTTGATCTTATTGCACCGTCAAAACCATTTGTGAGACTCGTAGCGAGAATCAAAGCGCTTGTGCCGATTGTTATTCCTATGACTGCCAAGAGGGCACTGATAGAAATAAAACGTTCTTTTTTTTTGAAAAGATATCTGACGGCAACGGAAAATTCAAACGGTATATGCATTAGAAATTAGATTATTAAAACAATAGCCAAAGTCAAGCAATATAGACATCTCCATTAATTCCGAGTATGAAATAGACATTACTATCCTTTTTTCATTATGAGACCGCTGCACAGTAAGCGTCTTCACAGCAATATCTGCTTTTTCATA
>CAZPBP010000092.1:0-5189 GCA_964584845.1 uncultured Hippea sp. | reverse complement strand
TCTTTGCATCTGACATAACGACTCAAACGACTTAGATTCTGTTCACATAATGAGACCGTTGCACAATAAGCGCCTTCGCAGAAACCAATGTTCCTAAGTCAATTTATAAATGGCTTAATCTTTCTCACAATCCTTTTAGCCTTAAGTTCAAACCTCGGCAAACTCCCATAAGAGACCGTTTCAATATTTACTCTAATAAACAATTTGTTTCTTATAGCTTCTACTATCTTATGCTCTAATTGATCCGTTGAATTCAGTTTATTATTCTGTGTATTTTCTATTTCGATCAACAGTTCGTCCATCTCATTCTCTTTGGAAGCTACTATTCTAAATTCTCCTACTTCTTTAAACAGATGAAGTATATTTTCAATAGCCGACGGAAAAACATTTATTCCTCGTACAGTAAACATTTCATCGGCTCTTCCAATCACACCGCCTATAATACGTCCAAACGTTCTCCCGCAGCTGCAAGGTTGCCTTGTATACTTTACTATGTCTCCGGTTCTGTATCTTATTACGGGAAAGCCAAACCTTCCAAGATTTGTTATAACTAATTCTCCTTCTTCATTTTCCAATACATGAATTCCGGTCTTAGAGTTGATAACTTCGGGAATAAATTCGGTTTCATTTATATGAATATTTCCGTCTTGCATTTCACATTCAAATCCAATTGCTCCAACCTCTGTTAGACCATAATGGTCATAACATCTCGCGTTCCATTCACTTTGAATTCTTAATTTTACAGAGGGTATAGATGCCCCCGGTTCTCCGGCATGTATCATGATATGTATAGGTAAGTCTTTAACATTGATACCGTTCTGTTTTCCAACTTCAGCAAGATGTAAGGCGTATGTCGGGGTACAGCAAAGTACAGTGGAGTCTGTTTCTTTTATTAAATTTATGCGCTGAAGTGTATTAAGCCCTCCTCCCGGTATCAGCATAGCCCCTATCAATTCGGTGGCGGCCGCTGCCGACCAAAAGCCAATAAAGGGGCCAAAAGAAAAAGCCAGGAATATCTTATCATTTTCTGTTACACCGGCTGCCTTATAGACATATCCCCATAACCTTTTCCACCAGTTCCAGCTTTCTTGCGTGTCCAAAATTTTTAGCGGTAATCCGGTAGTTCCTGAGGTTTGGTGATAACGGATATATTTTGAAACAGGATAAGTTTTGTTATTGCCGAATGGTGGATTTTGCTTTTGATCTAATAGCAACTCGTCTTTATATGTAAAAGGAAAATTCTTGAGGTCTGATAGTGAGTATTTCATATCCGGTGTTATTCCATATTTTTTAAATTTCTTTTGATAAAATTTGTTTGTATGGAAAATCTCATTTATCATTATATTAAACTTTTTCTCTTGAAGCTTGATTAGATTATCAATTGACATTGTTTCTAAATTTTTAGAAAAATACACCCTTATCGCCTCCTATAGCAAAACGCATTATTGAGCCGGATGGCACACAAAAAATCCGCCGTAAATTGGTTTTCTACTAAATAATATCAGCAGTACTTATAGTACTTCAGTATCATCGCACTGCCCCTTCTGTTCGCACTCATAATTACATTCATTTGAAAATACTATCTTCCGGCTTTTCACAATTTCCTAATGAGCAATAGCCCAAGTGCCGTTTTTAACAACAACCATTTCAAGTGCGGTACCTTTTGTTGAACCGTTTAAACCGTTATGATCACTTGGAGAAAAATCGAATATTCCATGCATTCCAATATAGTCCTTTTTATGTTCAAGGTAGTACCTTATTTTAGCCTTATTTGGACCTACAGCCTTGAGTGCATCCGTCAGAAGCATCATAGCATCATAAGCATGTCCACCGAACGACGGCGGCCATATACCATATCGTTTCTCGTAGCTTTTTGCATAAGCCATTATAGGTTTTTTTTGCGGATCATTTGTAGACAGCAGCCATCCGATATTAAGTTTGCCAAGCGGCAGATAAACACCCTCAGCGGCACCTCCTGAAAGTTTTATATCCCTTATACTTCCAAATGCGTGACTCTGGAATAGAAGCATTTTTTTTGAAAGGCCAAGCTGTTTGAATTGTCTTGTTACGATAACCTGAGTTGGTCCGGCAGACCAGTTAACAAGAGCTTGTGCGTTTGTCCCTTTAATTTTTGTAAGTTGAACACTCATATCTGTATCCTTAGGATCATATTTTTCATCAGCAACAATCTTTATGCCATATTCAGGAGCATATTTTATAAGTTGTTTTTTTCCATCAAATCCAAATGCGGCATTAATTGTTATAATCGCAATTTTTTTAATTCCTTTCTTTTTCATAAATCCATATATTTTCTCAACAACTATTGAAGCAGACTGAGGAGTTTTAAAAACCCATTTTCTTTGTTTTCCGGTTTTGGAATCTGTAACAATCCTCTCGCTTGATCCCATTGCAATAATCGGGATTCTGTAGCGTTTTGCCAAATCAACAACTGCCAACGAAGTGGCTGATTCGGAAGGTCCAAATATAGCTGTTACATGATCTTTTGTTATAAGACGCTGAACATTCAGTCTTGCCTTTGTGGTATCACTTCCATCATCATAAATGATCACTTTTAATAGATGACCGTTTATTCCACCGTTGTTATTAATTTTGTCAATAACCAGCGGTACCGTTTTATATTCCGGATCACCGAGAAATGAGAAACGTCCGGTAATTGAAAGATCCGCGCCCAAAACATAAGGTTTCTCTTTGCTGTATCCGTTTACAGCAAGAAGCAGCACACTAAACAATGATACTGCTGCAATCAATAAGCCATTTCTAAGATTTTTTGACATAATACCTCCATCTTTTTTTATTTAGTTTGTTGCACAAATCAAACCTCAATTCGTACCCTGCACCCCCCCTTAATTCATTACAATCTCAATAGTTTAATATCAAGACAATAACATTTTATATGGATAATTTTATCTGTCAATAGTGGCAAAATCACCAATAAATCCATACCATCCCCAGCATTTTTTCTTAATATCCAATCTCAATCTGCCGGTATCACTTCGAACATTCTTTTGATTATGATACCGTTGCACAATAAGCACCTTCTGTGAAGGCGCTTATTGTGCAGTGGTCTCATTAAATAATTTGCAAGCCTAATGTTCCATGCAACCTTTGTACTAATAACCATTAGTCTTTCTCTTTTCTCTTTCGGCATTACAAAATTTGCGTTAATAAATTCATAACGAGACCGTCATGCGCAAAAAGTGAGTTATTGACAAGCAAAACTAAACAAAATAGAATAGCACTTTATTTGTGGTGATGGAGTTCGCCCAATCGCCTTTTTAGGCTGATAACTCCTGCGAACAACAGTTATAAGGAGTTGACATGTCGGGAAACCATATTGGCGAGAGCAAAACGGCCAAATATGACAAAGAAGATTTTTTGCATAACACCATAAAGCGTTCCATAGATGTTCTTGCTGAATCGGATATTGATTTTGAGCAGGAGATTTTTAAACTTAAAGCAATAGATGATCGTTTGGAAAATGAACGCTTTCATCTCGCCGTTTTGGGACAGTTCAAGCGCGGAAAAAGTACCTTTGTCAACGCCTTGATGGGCGAAGAAATATTACCTTCTTCTGTTTTGCCCCTTACTTCTATTCCAACTTATATTCAGTTCGGCAAACAGCGTTCGGTTGAGATATCCTTTGATGACAAGAGTGATAAGGAGACTCTGACCGATGATTCTGCAAGCAACCTAAACGGTTTTCTTGCACGATATGTAACCGAATCATTAAACTCTAAAAATCATCTTAACGTATCGTATGTCAATGTCTTTTATCCTTCCAAACTTCTTGAGGACGGCATTGTAATTATAGATACACCCGGAATAGGTTCCGTGCATGAACATAATACTGAGGCAACGCTCAATTTTCTGCCCCAGTGCGACGCAGCAATTTTTGTAGTTTCCGTTGATCCTCCGATAACAAAAACAGAGATCGATTTTTTAAAAAAGATAGAGCAGAGTATTCCCAGGCTATTTTTTATTTTGAATAAAATCGATTATTTAAAAGAACAGGATCTAACGCTTTCGATAGAATTTTTAAAAAAGACGCTCTATAACCGCAATCATACAGATATCGATAATATCTCTATCTATCCGGTCTCCGCTCTGATGGGCATCAATGCTGTAGAAGAAAATGATATGCGGAAATTCAAAGAAAGCGGAATTTATGATTTTAAGGCTGAATTGATCAATTTTTTTAAAAATAAAAAGAAGGCGCTGCTCAACGAAGCACTGCAGAAAAAAACCGATAATCTTCTGAGGGCAGCGAGAATGAAGATTGATCTCGCAATTAAAGCACAGAAAATGCCGCTGGAAGAACTGAATAGTTGCCTTGATCTGTTCAACGAAAAGCTTTCCGAAGTAGAGACACAAAAGGTTATTTCCAATGATCTTTTGAGCGGAGACAAGAGACGTTTAACGGCGTCATTAGAAGAGTATGCCGAAAAGTTGCGCGGCGAGGCGAGGGCATATTTAAAAACCGTTATGAAAGAAGCCTTCGCAAAAAACGGTTCGGGCGAAATTGATTACGACACAATTTATAATGCGGTTGCGGAACCTATTCCATCGTATTTTGAGCATAAATTCGGTGAGCTCTTCGATGAATTTAACTCCAGGATAACCACAATATTAAATCGTCATAATCAAAAGTTAAATACTCTGACACAATCTGTCTGGAAGGCGGCGGCAGACATTTTCAGCATCAGCTACTATCATTTTGAAGGTGCCGGAACTATTTCCGGCAGATATAAACCGTATTGGACTACGCACAAATGGGATACGAGCTTTACCCCAAACCCGGAAGGTATGCTCGAGCGCTTTTTGCCGCAGAAAATGAAGAGACTTAGTATCGCAAAACGTGTCGATAAACAGATAGATCTGATTGTAATGCATAATGTTGAGAACCTTCGCTATTCCCTGATTCAAAATATAAATACTCTCTTTGCCTCTTTTGCGCAGACGTTTGATCGGAATATTGAGGAAACCATATCAAATATAAAAAATGTTATATCCGAAACGGTTGAAAAATATAAAAATAGAACGGAATCATCGGAGAAAAGCGTTGCGAATCTTCAATCGGTATTAGCTCATCTTATGCGCTAAAAATATTCATTATGATTATTTTTTCAGCGTATCGCAGGCGTTGTGAGCGAGCATTTCCCCCGTCGTCT
>CAZPBP010000091.1:2769-5190 GCA_964584845.1 uncultured Hippea sp. | reverse complement strand
TCTCACTGTCATACTCCAACCTCGCTTTGTCATACTCCAACCTCGCTTTGTCATGCCCGTGATCTCACTGTCATGCTCCAACCTCGCTTTGTCATGCCCGCATTCCTTTGTCATTCCCGCCTGTCTGCATGCTGACATATGAGCAGGCAGGAAACCGTCTTCTTCTCTGTCACTGCGAGGAGTAGAGCGACGAAGCAGTCTCAAAAAACATCGGCAATAAAAGAGTTGCCATGCACTTTTTGGTGCTCGCAACGATAAATAGGGCTTTTTTCGACAGCCTGAGAAGACACGACCCCGAGATATCGATATCGATGTTGACAATTAAAAAAATCATCATAATATCTCATCTTTAGGAGGATTCTATTGAATATAAAAAATATTGCGATTATAAGCCATGTAGATCATGGCAAAACTACGCTCGTTGACTGTCTGCTGCGCTTTTCCGGCAAAATCAGGGACAAAGGCGAGCGTATATTAGATAGTAATGATCTTGAGCGTGAAAAAGGGATAACTATACTTTCAAAGGTTGCATCCGTCTTGTATAAAGATTACAAAATCAACATAGTCGATACACCCGGACATGCAGATTTCGGCGGTGAGGTTGAACGCATATTGAATATGGTTGACGGCGTTTTCCTTCTTGTGGATGCCGTTGAGGGTCCTATGCCTCAAACAAAATTTCTTTTGAGCAAGGCTTTAAAGTATGGATTTCTGCCGATAGTTGTTATTAACAAAATAGACAAAAAAGATGCCATGTCGGATGAAATTGCAGGCAGGGTTTTCGATCTGTTCTACAATTTAGGTGCATCATCGGAGCAGCTCGATTTTCCGATTCTCTATACTTCAGCAAAAAAAGGTTATGCTATATATGAATTTTCTGATGAAAAAAAGGATTTTACCCCATTTTTCGATACCGTATTAAAATATGTTAAAGATCCGGCGTCCGATATTAAAAAACCTCTTCAGCTGCAGATAAGCTTGATTGATTATGATGATTATCTTGGAAGACTCGGCATAGGAAGAATAAGGAGCGGAACAATTGGTGTCAATGACAGTATCCTTGCGGTATATCCGAATGAAAAACAGGAAAACGCAAGAGTAATGAAACTTTTTGGTTATCAGGGAAACAGACGTGTAACAATTGAAAACGCAGCTGCAGGAGATATAGTAGCGGTAAGCGGAATTGCCGATATTGATGTGGGAGTTACCCTTACAGATAAAGAAAATCCAATGCCGCTTGCGCCGTTTCATATCGATGAACCGACTTTGTCCGCCGTTTTTTCGGTTAATGATAGTCCTTTTGCCGGAAGAGAAGGCAAGTATATTACATCAAACAAGCTCAAAGAACGTCTTATAAAAGAATCACGATCAAATGTCAGCATAAAATTTAATGAACTTGATTCAAACAGGTATGAGATAGTTGCGAGAGGAGAACTGCAGCTTGCCGTTATTATGGAACAGATGAGAAGACAAGGATATGAGTTTTCCGTTTCGGCTCCAAAGGTAATTATCAAAAAGGAGAATGGCAGAAGACTGGAACCTATACTCAACTTTACGGTTGAAGTAAGCCCTGATTATGTGGGCGCTGTTATAGAGGAAATTTCAAAACGCAAGGCTTCAATAGAAAACATTGAGCAGCTTTCTGAAAATATGTCAAGGATTACAGGCACTATTCCAACCAGAGGATCGCTCGGCTATCATCAGCAATTTTTAACGGATACCCATGGCGAAGGGGTTATATATTTCAGTTTTAAAAACTATCAGGATTATAAAGGCGACATAAATGCCAAAAAATATCGTTCCCTCGCCGCCTTCGAAACAGGAAGAGTAACATCATATGCTTTGAATAATCTGGAAAAGCGCGGTGAATTTTATGTTGCTCCGGGAGATGAAGTCTATCAGGGTCAGATTGTCGGTTTTACTGCTGTTGATCATGATATCGATATTAATGTCTGTAAAAAGAAAAATCTGACAAATATGAGAGCAGCAGCAGCTGATGAAACGGTGGTAATCAAACCCCCGGTAAAATTTAGTCTTGAAAGAGCACTTGAGATCGTAGAAGATGATCAGGAAATTGAAATTACGCCCGGAGCAGTTCGTCTGCGTTTCAGGACATTAAATCCAAACGCAAGAAGGAAGTTCAGCAAGGGAAAGGAGTGGCTCGGTGAGAATTCTATCGCTTGATGTCGGTGATAAAACAATTGGAGTTGCCGTAAGCGATCCGGACGGTATCATAGCCTCACCGGTTACGACCGTAAAAAGAGGACGAAGCATAGAAAAAGATATCGCCGAAGTTATATCAATTGCGGATTCTTATAAAGTCGGCAAGATCGTTGTGGGACTACCGCTCAGTTTGGGAAACAGAGAGACCGAACAAACAAAAAAGGTTACTGCTTTTACTGATAAACTGAAGGAATCCAC
>CAZPBP010000091.1:0-2669 GCA_964584845.1 uncultured Hippea sp. | reverse complement strand
ATTTCATATTTTCATAAAAAGATTGATGTCGGGCATCAAACCGTTAGAGTGCACAAAAATGAATCTATCACAAATGTAATCAAAGAATTGGCCGGCAAAGGAATAGTAAAAAAACCGTCTTGGTTGTGGTATTATTATAAAGTTACAAGAACGAAGGTCCAGGCCGGGGTATATTATTTCTCAGGTACGCTTTCTCCTCTTGATGTTGTTGAAAAGTTAAAATTAGGAAAAGTTGAAACCGTTTCCCTGACATTTCCGGAGGGCATTACTGCAAAATCGGCGGTAGGCATGCTTGAAGCAAATCGGGTTATCAAACCAGGCATTATAAATGATAATATATATCCGTTTATAGAAGGATATCTTTTCCCGGATACGTATAATTTCAAAATAGACGAAGGGGCTGTCGGTGCAATAACAAAAATGATTGTACATTTTCAGAATAAAACGAAACAATTTGGCCTCACGGGTAAAAAATTAAGAAAAATTTTAATAATTGCGTCTTTAATTGAAAAAGAGTCGATCAGGAAAGGACGCAAAGTAAGCGAAGTAATATATAACAGGCTTAAACGCAATATGCCGCTGGGATTGGATTCTGCGCTTCAGTATGCCCTTGGTAAAAATAGATTAAATCATGCGGATTTTAATGCAGCAACACCGTACAACTTATATAAAAACAGGGGACTACCTCCAACACCGATATCTAACCCGTCTTTAAAAGCCATACAATATGCTTCCGATGCACCGAAAGGAAATCTATTATATTTTTTGAGTTATAACGGATCAACGTTTTTTTTTACAAACTATAAAAAGGAAAAAGAGTGGATAAAGATTCACAAAAAGAAAGAATAGTTTATATTAAAACTTTCGGCTGTCAGATGAATTTTCATGACAGCGATATACTCAGGGAATTACTTAACCAATCCGACTACTCGATTGCCGACAGACCTGATGATGCGGGGACAATAATCTTTAATACATGTACCGTCAGAGATCATGCCGACAGCAAATTCTACAGCGAACTTGGAAGATATTCAAAGTCGGACAAAAAAATTATTGTTGCCGGTTGCTTATCTCAAATTGCCGGCCGCAGTTTGATCAAAAGGGCGCCGTTTGTGCATGCCGTTGTAGGTCCTCAATATCTGTACGAGATTCCCTACATAATAACCGGAGGCAGCGTTGTATTGACCGGCGATAATCCGGAATTTTATATCCATAGTCGACCGGAAATTAAAAAGCTTTCGGCATCGGTTGATATTATGTACGGATGCAGCAGATTTTGCAGCTACTGCATTGTTCCTTATACTAGGGGCAAAGAGGTTTCACGCAAGCCCGATGATATATACGATGAGGTTTGCAGAGCTGCTGAAAATGGAGCACGCGAAATTACTCTGCTTGGTCAGAATGTTAATGCCTATAGTTATGAAAATGTTGATTTTGCCGCACTTCTCAAGAAAATTGCAGCGATTTCAGGAATATCGCGCATCAAATTTATGTCTCCCAATCCGGCAAGCATGACCGACAGACAAATAAGAGAAATTGCGCATATACCTAAGTGCGTACCTCATATTCATCTTCCGCTTCAATCAGGCTCGGACAGAATTTTGAAACTGATGAAACGCGGCTATAATAGTTCCGGTTATATGAAAAAGGTTGAGAAAATTGAAAAGTACATTAAAGATGCTATATTAACAACTGATATTATTGTAGGTTTTCCCACAGAAACAGAGCAGGACTTCGAGCAGACACTCAAAATTGTCGGTGATGTAGGGTTTTTTAACAGTTTTATGTTCTGCTACTCAAAAAGAAGCGGCACGCAAGCCGGTGCTATGGAGGGACAGGTTGATATGGTCGTATCAAAAGAGAGGCTGAGGAGATTGATAGAGTACCAGCAAAATATAACCGTTAAGAAATTAGAGAGGTATAAAGGAAATATAATGTCGATTTTTGTAGATAAACAGAAAGAGAGCGGGTTCGCAGGAAGAACCCGTCAGGATATTGTTGTTAATGTAAAAAGCGGAAGTGCGGTTTTAGGCAAATTTGTTCCGATTGAGGTTTGTGGAATATCAAAACATACCCTGAAGGGAAAAGAGCTTGCGTAAAATAGTAATTATTGATGCAGTTTTTGATGATATGAATAACTGCGCTCATCTGATTTTTAAAGATACCGATGAGTATTTTCAGCTTCAGGTCAGCAAAGATGCAGGAAAAAGGGCAGCACTGCTTTTATATAATGCATTTCCTCTTGACGAAAAAAGCATATACAGCAGTTTTGTAAGACTTGTAGGCAGCTTTGGTTTCAAAATAGACTCGGTTGTGCTGACTGTGGATCTGAAAAGTGAAGATACGGCAAAACTCGTCATTTCTCAGAGTGACAAAACGGTTGAACTGCTTATGGATAGCGATGATGCGATTTTGGTTGCGCTGATTTCGCGTGCAGCTATATTTATTGATAACGATAGCGACTATGACGATGTGGAGAATGATTTGATATCTAACTGGTGCAACTTTTTCTCAAAGGTTTTGTGATTGTTCCGATTGTTGAGACATTAACAACAGATCTGTTGATTCGTGAATGATCATCTTGAGCCTCGAATCCGGAACACCAGGAATTAATGGCTCTTCCGGCAAATATATGGAAAAGCAGAATGTTAAATCGTGATTCGTGAATA
>CAZPBP010000090.1:0-5343 GCA_964584845.1 uncultured Hippea sp. | reverse complement strand
GTGCGGAGCACGCAGACAGGCGGGAATGACAGAGAGAAGGTGTCATTCCGCACTCGATGCGGAATCTCTCTTTTCTTGATATCAAAGTTGAAAAAAATACTGAAGATAGATTCCCGCCTGCGCGGGAATGACAGAGGGGAAAATGCTGCGATGACGGAGGAAAGATGCTCGTGATGACACTCTTTTTCCGTTACTGCAAGGCCATTTCTTTTCCAGCCAATAAACGGGCAACCACAGGGGGATTGCCCCTAAACGGGCAACCACAGGGGGATTGCCCCTACTGTAGAATTGTTTTTGCAATCTGCTCCGGAACCTCCCGATATCGTTCAAAATCGGAAGTAAATCGTCCAAAACCGGACGTTAGTGAACGCAGAGCAGGTGCATAAGTAAGCAGTTCCGTTTTAGGCATTCTTGCATCAATTATCCTGAATTCTTTTATATCATCATGATGTCTCATATTTATAACTTCTCCGCGCCTGCTGTTTAGATCGCCTATCACTGCACCGACATCACCTTCCCTGCAGATAATCTCAACTTTGTAAATCGGTTCTATTAAAACAGGAGACGCATCATCAAGAGCCTTTTTTATCGCAATTTGACCGGCCATCTGAAATGCAAGATCCGAGGAATCCACAGAATGATATGAACCGTCCGTCAATTTTATTGAGATTCCGGTCACCGGATATTCTCCGAGTTTTCCCTTCTTAAGTGCATCCCTTATACCTTTTTCTACAGACGGGATGTATTGTCTCGGTATCGCACCACCAACAATCCGGTCAACAAACAATACACCGTCTTCATAACTTTTCGACGGTGCAATAGTAATCTTACAATCTCCGAACTGACCATGACCGCCTGTCTGTTTTTTGTATCTGCCCTGCGCCGTAACTTCCTTTTTTATTGTCTCTTTATAAGGAACACTCGGTAATTCCGTTATGACTTCAACACCGTAACGTTTTTTCAACTTTTCCGCCGTTATATCAATATGAAGTTTGCCCATACCTGAAAGTACAAACTCATTTGTTTCATGATTTTTTTCAAATTTTAAACTTATATCTTCCTCAAGTATTTTTGACAGGTATCCGCCTATCTTTTCAGTATCCTGCTTGGATTTGCCCAATATCCTATATCGAATCAATGTTGGAGGCATATCGGGAGTTCTAACGCTCACGCTGCTTTGACCGGCTGTCAATGTATCGCCGGTTAGCGTTTCTTTAAGTTTGTTTACCGCTATTAGTTCGCCCGCGGCGGCAGTCTCAACCGGAATAGCTTTTTTGCCCTGAAGCCTGAACAAACTTCCAACCCTTTCAACGGTCTTTTTGGTGGTATTGTAATATGTTGAATCCGACTTCATGCTGCCCGACCATATTCTTATGCAGTTCGTTCTTCCTGATTTCGGATCATTGAAGGTCTTGAATACAGAAGCTATAAACATATCATCGGTTGATTCATATCCATCTATATCCAATACTCTTTGTCCGCCCGGAATAAACCATCTGGACGCCGCATCAAGCAGTTCTTCAATTCCGGTACCCGTTAAAGCCGAACCAATAAAAACAGGACATATTGTTCCGTTTATTACATCCTTTTTCAAAAGATCTCTCAATATGTTTGTCTCTATTTTCTCGCCTTCGAGATATTTTTCAAGCAGCCGGTCATCCAATTCAACTATCGACTCCGTAAGTTTTTCTTTCATGGCAAGTGCCTTTTCCGAAATCTCATTGGGAAATTGATCGGAGGCAAGCAGATTCATAACGGAATTCGTTTCTCCTACCGGAAGCTGCATAAGTACAGCTCTGTTGTCAACAGCCCTTATTTCTTCAAAACATTTTTCATAATCTGAACGCTCTGCATCAAGTTTGTTTATGAAAATCAAGGTAGGAAGCGATCGTTTGCGTGTCTGCTGCAGCAATCGAAACCCGTTGGCTTTAAGATCATCACTGCTGTCAGCCACATAAATAATGTTATCAACTGCTCCGATACCGCAGAGAGCATCCCCTATAAAATTTGAATATCCCGGAGTATCTATTACAGAATACAGATCATCTTTCCAGTTAAAATTAAAAAGCGACAGCTGAATGGAAAAACCACGCGATATTTCCGTTCTATGGTAATCCGTTGTAGAATTTCCATCCACCGTACTGCCCATTCTGCTTATATTTTTTGTTTCAAAAAGTATTCGTTCGCTAAGTATTGTTTTACCTGAACTTCTTTGTCCGATCAGTGCCACGTTATATCTTTTCATCAATCACCGCCTTAATTTTACTGCTGTTTTTTATATCGTAAATAAAAACAGCTGAATTATCCTGTTTATCCGTAAGATAATTCAGCCAGTCATTTAGCATATTTTTATATTCCGGATGATTGATACTGTTGCTTTTTGCAACTCTTTTGTCTATGCCGCGACTTAATATTGCCTCTGTTATGTCGAGAAAATCGTCTTCTTTTAATATATAGATCTGTTTCGCCTTAAATTTATGATCACCGCCCCCCTTCAATGACATAGCATCAGGATTGATAAATCCGGCAAGAAGCACCTTTTTTGCACCATTACGGAAAGATGTCAAACGAAGAAGTATGCACAGGGAATCGCCGATTGATGAAATGATATCTGCAATCTCCGTATGAATGAATGAAAACCATAACTCCCCCTCTTTATCGATAACCGGACATATAGAGTAATCGCCTGTAGCGCCCTTTGAATCTATCCTCCGATATTCAAAGGGCACCGAAATGCAAACTGTTTCCATAAAAACCACCTCCTGTTATTTTAGATTACATAATTTATGCACCTGCGGAATAAACCTTAACGTTTTAAGGCTGTTTAAAAATTGATTTTTCATAATCGCCCGATATACCATTTGTATTTGATGTAAATAATCTTCTCCTGAAATCTCAGCAGGCTGAAACACTATTGAAACAGCATTCTTTTTGTTTGACAAGGCATTAATAATTCCAGTTGCATCTTCTATGTCCTGCATATCGGCTATGACAAATTTTATCTCCCCATTATGAGCATTATCAACATATCTTTTTATAAGGTCTATATCAAAATCAGCTCCGGAAGAAGAAAGTTTTGGAGAAATTGATATAAAATCAAGTTTCTCTATAAGATCTTCAATCCAGATTGTTCCATTTGTTTCCATAAAATATGCTGCCGGAGCAAGATTAATCAAGCGTGAAAAAAAATCATGATAGATAGCGGGCTCACCACCGGTCAGAACAACTGTTTTAGCAAACGACTGCTCAATCATCCGAATGATTTGCTCTTCAGAAAAAAGACTGTAGCTGCCGCCCTCATAGCTGTATGAGCTGTCGCACCAGACACAGCGCTTGTTGCACCCATAAACACGAATAAAAAGTGCAGGCCTGCCCACATTCACGCCTTCACCCTGAATAGAATAAAATGTTTCCGAAACAGGAAGCTTCACGATAATAATAATACAGAAAAATAGACTATTTGCAACTGTCCGGTTTTTTGTTAGAATAGATTAAATGAGTAACGCTATTGAGGCAAAAGGCAAAAGTATAGTCTGTTTTGAAATAGTTGTGCATAAGGACGACATGAAAAAGATAGAGAAAGAGACTGTAAGATTTGCCAAAAATACAAAAATTTTTAATACACGTCCGGTCATAATAAAACCGGATAGCGGAGCAGAAAACCTGGTTCCAATAGTTACCGAAAATCTTAAAAGGTTTGGATTCCATCTGATAGGCTGTCAAACAAAACAGCAGCGTTCCGAATCTGTTTCCAAAACAGAAAAAAGAGAAATTACTGCCGTTCATAAGACGATAAGAAGCGGACAATCTTATGAAATTGACGGAGATATGGTGCTTTTTGGAAATCTCAATTCGGGAGCGGAGATAAAAGCCACCGGAAATATTGTTATATTGGGAAGCAACAGCGGAATTGTTCATGCCGGAGCTGATGGAGATGAAGGTGCCGTTATATTCTCAATGAAGCTGCTCTCGCCTCAAATACGAATTGCCGACAAAGTTGCCAGAGCTCCTCGAGAAAACAGAGCTGAAACAGAACCTGAAATTGCATTTTTATCATCGAGTACTATTATCGTACAAAGTTATAATGATTGGCTTATTAGAAATGAAAAACTCAATTTAGGAATTTAGGGGAGTAAATGGGTAAAATATATACGATTACATCGGGTAAAGGCGGAGTAGGAAAATCAACGACGACCGCAAATCTTGCATTAGGTATGGCAATTGCAGGAAAAAAGGTTGTGGCGATTGATCTTGATATAGGTCTAAGAAATCTTGATATGATACTTGGGTTGGAAAATCGCATAGTTTATAACATAATTGATCTGCTCGAAGGAAGAGCAAAGCTTAACAGCGCCCTCATAAGAGATAAAAGAGGAGATAATCTTAAACTTTTAGCAGCCTCACAAACCAATTCAAAAGAAGATTTATCCAAAGAAAAATTCCTTGATCTTCTTAATCTGCTTAAAGAACAGTTTGATTTTGTATTTATCGATTCACCTGCAGGTATCGAAACCGGCTTTTCAAATGCATTTGCCGGAGCCGAGGGCATTATCATTGTGGCTACTCCAGAAATATCATCAATCAGGGATGCAGACAGAGTTGTTGGAATATTGGAAGCTAACGGAAAACATAATATTTCTTTAATTGTCAATCGTATAAAACCCGAAATGGTCAAAAAAGGTGAAATGATGAGCCAGGACGATATTCTGCAGATTCTTGCAATTGATCTGTTGGGCATAGTGCCTGATGATCCTAAGATGATAGAATATACCAACAAGGGAGAACCTGTCGTTTTGGATAAAATATCTGTAACGGCAAACGCATACATAAATATTACAAGACGTTTGATGGGAGAAGATATACCGCAGCTTGAACTTAAACCAAAAAGTTTTCTACGTAAACTTTTTGAAAGATTATAAAGGATAATAATATGCTTTTTGATTTTCTAAAAAGAAAAAGAAAAAGTGCAAAGCTTGCCACTGAAAGATTACATGTAATTCTTGCCCATGAACGCGGTATGGCACGATTACCGTTCTTTGATGACCTAAAATCCGATCTGATAAAAGTGTTATCTAAATATACCGATACCAAAGATACGCTTAATATAAGTGTCAGTCACCGAGATGGATACGACTTCATAGAGATAAATGTTCCAATAACAGGAAATAGCTCAAAATAATCTCTGCTTTCTGGGGTAGCGTCTCAAGAGCCTGTTGAAAAACTCTTTTTTTATTCCCTTGCTTGTCATTGCATTGCCCTATTTTTTTGTCATTCCCACTCATCTCCTGTCATTTTCACTCATCTCCTGTCATTTTCACTCGACCCCTTGTCATGCCCACTCAT
>CAZPBP010000089.1:0-5346 GCA_964584845.1 uncultured Hippea sp. | reverse complement strand
CGCCTATGAAAAAGCAGATATTGCTGTGAAGACGCTTACTGTGCAGCGGTCTCATAATATATAGAAATTTATGAAAATAGTTGCAATCTGTTGTTATTTTTGGTAATGTTAAATTAGAGTAAAATTAAATTTAAGGGGGAAATCATGAAAAGATCAAGAAGAGAATTTCTTAAAAAAGGCACAATCGTCGGTTCCGCTGCACTTTTTTCCAGTCTGGCAGGCGTAAATATTCTTCATGCAAAAAATAAAAAAATTGAGCTGACGTTCTCAACTATGTTTCCGCCGAGCTATTTTTGGGTTCCGGTTTCAAGACGATGGGTAAAGTACATAGAAAATGAAACAAACGGAGAAGTCAAGATAAATTTTTTTCACAGCGGTCAGTTATTTAGGGCCAAAGCTGAGTTGCCGGCACTCGAGCGCGGCGAGATTGATATAAGCATTCCAAATGCAAATTACCAGTCGGGTTCAATACCGGGTTCCGATATAGGAGCGTTACCGTTTTTGATTAAGAGCGAAGAAAGCGCATGGAAAATTATTAAAGCCGGATTATGGGACCAGGGACTCAATCAAAAATGGATGAAAAAGGATATCAAAGTTTTGGCTCAGGCACCTGCCGGATTATATCAATTCGGCAACCTGCGTCATCCGGTAAAATCACCTGAGGATGTCAAGGGATTGATCTGGGCAGTCTCAAGTAAAGCCCATGCGAAGGCTGTCGAAATTCTTGGAGGATCACCGACATTTATGTCATCGTCTCGTCTTTATACTGCCTTACAACGCAAAACAATCGACGGATGCTTAAGACCGTATTTAACGTACGAAGGAAGAAAGTTATATGAAGTGATGAAATACCTCAGCATAACAAATGCCGGAAATTACACCATTGTTTTTGCCATAAATGACAAAAGATTCAAATCGTTGCCGTCGGATATAAGAAAGTTGTTTAAAAAATCGGCATGGCTATGGGCACAATGGGCGGAAGATGAAGTAATGCGCACAAAGAGAAATTCACTTGCACTGTTCGAGCAGAAAGGGATGAAAATTGAAAGATTGGATGAAAAAGTGCTTGCACAGTTTAAGTCTAAGATGTCTCCGGTGTATGATTGGTGGCTGAGCAAAGTACCAAACGGAAGAAAATATATCGATTTTATAGAAAAACGACAGTAGCAAACCGCAGGAATGAAATAGCTTTCAAATTATGTATAAATTTCAGACTTTCTTAATAAGATTTTCAGGTGCAGTTTCTGCCGCATCGCTGCTTTTTCTTCTTCTGCTTGTATCATGGGGAGTCTTTTCGAGATATATTTTAAGATCTCCAAGCCTGATAGCACTCGAAATCTCCGGATATGCGATGGTATTGCTTACATTTGTACCTGCAGGATACTTGGCATATAAAAATCAGCATGTATCATCTGAATTTTTTGTTTCAAGACTGTCTCGAGGAGGAAAACAACGCTCTAAATTTATCTCCAATCTGTTTGTTCTGCTGTATTGCATAATTATCTTTTACGAAGGTGTAAAATCTGTCATAATTATGTATCAGGGCGATTTCCGGTCAACCACGTTGCTTAATTTTCCAACCTGGATAGTGTATCTTTTGATACCGTTCGGCATCTCTTTTTTGATTCTGCAGATTGCAGCGGTTATAATTAATCCAACATTGGAAGACAAAAATAAACAGCTATAGCATAGTTCTAATAATTATTGCCGCACTTTTTATGTTTTTAACAATAGGTGTGCCCGTATTCGCCTCACTCGGAATTTCAAGCATAATCGGCATTTTGCTTTTGAGCGGAATATCGGGGCTTAACGCAATTCCCGATATTTTTGTAGAAAAACTTGATAATTTTGTTCTTGTCGCAATTCCGCTCTATATCCTTATGGGCGAAATAGTGTTCAAAAGCGGAATGGGAAGTGAACTTTATACTGCGGCAAACAAATTCACCAGAGGAATACCCGGAGGACTTGCCGTAGGCACAGTTATCGCAAGCGCTGTTTTTGGAGCTATGTGCGGAGTCAGTGTAGCCGGTGCCGCCACAATAGGATCGGCAGCTATACCGGAAATGCTTAAACGAGGATACAGTAAAAAGCTTGCCGCAGGATCGGTTGCTGCAGCAGGCGCACTATCACTTCTCATACCTCCGAGCATAGGATTCATATTGTACGGTGCAGTGGCAGACGAATCGGTCGGGGCACTTTTTACCGCCGGTATAGTTCCGGGTATAATACTATCTGCCATGATGATGCTCTATATTATTGCTGCCGCATATATTAATCCGGATATTGCACCCAAAACCGATAAAAAAGCTACGCTTAATGATAAACTGAAATCTATAATGAAATCATGGCCTGCTATTGTCTTAATTGTAACTGTTTTGGGAAGTATCTATTTCGGCATAGCTACGCCGACAGAATCTGCAGCAATCGGATCGTTAGGTGCATTTTTAATATCAATTTTTATACTGAAAAAAATGAATATCAAATTATTTATAGAAATTCTGTATGCTTCAACTAAAACAACCGGAATGATCCTTCTGATATTCGCAAATGCCATGCTGTTCGGATATCTTCTGACAAGATTGCAGATTCCGCAGCAAATGGCAAATTATGTTGCAAATCTACATATAGCTCGCTCAGCTGTACTTTTTGCGGTTACGATTTTGCTGATTTTTTTGGGAATGTTTTTGGACGGAGCCTCGGTAATATTGATTGCAACACCGATTTTGCTTCCGATAATTACAGCTCTCGGTTATAGTAAATTATGGTTTGGCGTCATAATGATGATAACCGTTGAAATGGCGGTTATAACTCCTCCGGTAGGATTGAATCTTTACGTTATAAAATCGGTATCACCTCCATCAATACGACTGAGTGATATTGTATCGGGTGCACTTCCATTTGTTTTTGTAGAACTCGCCGCCATCTTTCTATTTATGCTGTTTCCGCATATTATTCTATGGCTGCCGGCTCTCAGATAGCCGTATCTGCATAAAACGCATATTGACTACAAATTTTTCTTACCTATAATCTTGAAAACAATTTCGAGAAATATTTTTTAGTGTTAATTTCGGGAGGTTCGGTTTTCTATGATAGATAGTTTATTGCTTACAAAAATCGGTATCTGGTTGTTTCTGGTCTCTTTTATCGTGGCGCTTTTTGATTCCGATAAAAAGTTGAATAAAATTTTGATTGCAGTATTTGTTGCCGCTACATTTACTTTTATTGTTGCATTTCTTATAAGATGGGGCGAAAGCTATAAGATGGGTATTGGGCATTTCCCGATTTCAGATGCTTTTGAATCGTTTTTCGCTTTCACAATGTTTCTCGGAATAATTACATCATTTCTGACGATAAAAGTCGGCATCAACCGAAATCTTCTCGGTGGTGCGGGAATTCTCAACTTTGCCGTTATGGGTTATATTAATTTTATGACAACGCTACCTAAAACAATTGAGCCGCTTAACCCGGCGCTTCAGAGCAACTGGCTTACATGGCATGTTTTGGTTTCATTCTTGAGTTATGCCGGATTTGGAATAAGTTTTATAGCGGCAATACTGTTTCTGATACGCTTGAATAAGCCTGATGCGGATAAGTGGTCTGAAATAAGCAATTGGGGAATTATATTCGGATTTCCGCTTCTAACGGCAGGAATAATACTTGGATCCATTTGGGCTCACTACGCATGGGGAACCTATTGGGGATGGGATCCTAAAGAAGTTTGGAGTCTTATCACATTTCTCGTTTATGCCATCTATCTACATCTTAAGCGATCCGGCAAAACACAGAAAACGCTGGCTATAGTTTCAATCATCGGATTTATATCGGTTATGATAACTTATGTAGGAGTAAATTTCTTTTTATCCGGTCTCCACAGCTACGGCAGCGCTTAATAAAAATCGATGAAAAACATACTGGCATCATTTAAAACCGCTATTATTCTACTTGTTCTCATTGTAATAGGGCTGATCCCCGGAACATATATCACTCCCAAGTTTACAGAACATTTTTATGCAACCGCAAGTCCGTTAATGATAAACATCTACAATTTTCTGCAGCTGAGCGATTCTTATCATTCATGGTGGTTTACTACACTTATTGTTTTATTACTCATCAATATAATAACGTGCAGTATTTATCGCTTTCCTTCTCTATATAAAATGCTGACAAAACCTTCACTTAAAGTACCAAAAAAATTCGGAGGAAACTCTTTCAGCACTCTTACAGTAAATAAAAACGGTATCGAACGCCTTTTCAGGCGTATAAAAAAACGCAGATATCATATAATTGAACAGAAAGAAGGTGAGACCCGAAGCATAATTCTTCAATTCGGAAGATGGCGTCATTTTTCCGTATTTTTCATCCATCTTTCGATAATCACAATTGCCGTGCTCGGAGCAACAACAGCCGTGGTCGGTTTCAAAGGATATCTGACGCTGCCCGACGGAACAAGCAGCAACATCTGGCATAACAACAAAAACCAATCGGGTAGTTTGCCGTTTTATATAAAAAACAACTACTTTGAGATAACTCATTACCGAACCGGACAGATTAAAGCATATATCACTCACGGAGAAGCGATTGACGGATCAAAAATAATACCGTTTGAAATAAAGGTAAATCATCCGTTTGTATATAAAAATATTTGGTTTTATCAGACCGGATGGGATGTTGACAAAGCCGATTCAACATTCGTCGTCAACATATCTTCCAACGGCACAGGCAAAACAAAAACCTTAAAACTCGGAAGCTCGCTAACATACAAGGATATTGATCTTAAACTTATTAACTATACAAACAGACTTCCAAAAGTCGGCGACGCATTGCTTGTTGAGGTAAAAAAAGGTAATTTTGATCGATCAGGATGGATCTCTCCGGGATATCCCGTTGATGTCGGTGATTTTACGATAGAGCTGCAAAAGATTATCCCAAAATATATAACGATAATCCAGGCATCAAAAACACCCGGGGCATTTTTTATGCTCATTGCGCTTTATGGCGGGATATTTTTTACTATGGTCGGTCTTTTTCTGCCTTACAGAAGACATCAGCTCTTTATTGTTCCTATTGAAAATGGAAAATATCGTGTATATAAGCGCAGAAAATCGATAAAAGGTTAGAGGAAAGCTTTAGATAAAAGGCGGCAGGGTTAAAAACGCTTCGAGCTTCGAGATACTAACCGGTAAGATTGTCCTTTATTCTGTTTCCCTGCGGGATTTATCAGGTTTTCCATATGCTTGCGTTTTGCTTTTATGAATTAACTTGTTAATCTTTCAGAAGGGTGAAAAGCTGTTAATATATTTATTGTGCATTGGTCTCAGTGTTGCGCTGCTCCATTTTTTTGTAAAT
>CAZPBP010000088.1:0-5353 GCA_964584845.1 uncultured Hippea sp. | reverse complement strand
GATAGATTTTATTTTTTCAGATGGATTTTGTATTGTAATCGATAGATTTCTATCTATTTCATGGCAGCACGCAAGGCGTATATTTCCGTCTAATTCCGATTCCGAAAGTAGTTCCTTTTCGATTTCCCCGACAGGCAGCTCGGCTTTGATTTTGCACTGTCCGCACAGGCTATTACCCCCACAGGGTGAATCAATAAGTGAATGTTCAGCGAGCCGGCGATAAAGATTGCCTCCTTCGGTATGAAAAACAACTGTTTTCCCATTTGACAGAACAATTATGCGATATTTTAGATATGCCATTGATAAAGGTTGAAGATAGTTGAGACAGACGCCCGTCTCATTTGAGACGGGCGTAAAAAGTTCTTAAATATGAAAAGGATTTGTGAAAAGGAGCAACAAAACAACAACTAACGTGTAGATAACCTGTGCCTCAATCATAGCCAAACCGATCATCATTAAGGTCATAAGTTTACCGCCGAGTCCCGGATTCCTTGCGGTAGCGGTTGCTGTTCCACTCACAACGTGTCCCATTCCAATTCCTCCGCCCGCAGCAGCAGCCCCTAATCCAATGGGTGCACCAAGTGCAACCATCTGATAGTAAGGAATTTTCTGCAGAACGGATAGGCTGGAACCTTCTCCTGCAGCTAAAGCCGGCATTGCAACGATGAGCACAAATATCGTTAATCCGGCTATTCTCCAAAACCTCATAAACAACCTCCTAAAGTTTTCAATTTATTCGTGTGACGGTTCGCCGACTGCATCGGCAATATAAAGAGCTGTGAGAAGTGCAAAAATAAACGCCTGAAGCAGTGCGGAAAAAATTACCAAAAACATAATCGGTATTGGAATGATATACGGAAAAAGCATAAAAAAAACTGCTAAAAGTAAATCATCTCCAAATATATTACCGAAAAGACGAACAGAAAGTGAAAGTACCCTTGCAAAATGTCCTATTATTTCAAGCGGCATAAAATAAGGCGTCAGCCACCAGATGGGGCCTGTAAAATGTTTAATATACCCAAATCCGTGCCGCCTTATGCCAAGATATTGATAATATACAAAAACTATTAATGTCATTGACAAAGTAGTATCCAGTTTGCCGGTTGGGGGATCAAAATATGGAATAAGCTCAGTAAGATTTGCCGCAAGAATAAAAAGCGAAAGTGTGGCGATAAGAGGAAAATGCTTTGCAATCTCATCTTTACCGAGAATATCTTCGAAGAACTTATATATTCCCTCAATCACAGCTTCAAAGACATTCTGCAGGTGGCCGGGCAATATCTTAAGCGATGAGCGCACAATCAGGGATGCTGCTATGAGTCCGATAATAATCAGCCATGTGAATGAAATATAGTGCGGCACCGGTATAAAATCTAAAAACGTTGGGGCTTCCATATCTCCAACCTCCAAATTCTCATATATTTTTGGACTAAATTCTAGCCCTTATTTTTTTCATACAATATGCAGAAACCGACAGAAATGACCAAAAAAACAGGTCCTAAAGCCAGTCCCAATGCAAAACCAATCCAATTAAGATTGGCAATAAAAAGGAGTATAACGGAAAAGGCTATCAACATCAAGTACCTTAGAAAGTTTGAAACTATAAAAAACAAACTTTTTTTATTTTTGAAGATTCCGACAGCACCTTTTTTCAGCAGCCAGTAATCAAAACAGAATAGAGCTGCTCCGAAGGCAAAGGCTATTGTATATTTATAATGCAGGGCGGTTATAATGACGGCTGCCAGGACATAGAAGATAACGCCCAACTGTTCAATCTTTTTCAGAGAGGGCATACCCTCGATTATTTTAGACGTTTCCATTCCTGATACATACTCCAAAATGCAGCTCCTATACCGTAAAAAAGAAATAATAGAAATAAGAGATGATATTTTGTGGGAAATTTTTCATCCAGAAAATACCCTATAATACCGCCTATAAGGATACTGAAAACAACTGCGAGACCTAATGAAAATGATTTATACAGTGCCCAGTATTCTTTTATCTGTTTTTTCATATGGATACATTAGTTTATGCAATCTCTTGTTCAAGAAAACTGTCAAAGGCATTTATCGTGGTTGAAATTTGATCCTCAGTGTGCTCTGTTGACAGAAAGGATGTTTCAAACGGAGAAGGAGCAAAATAGATTCCCTGATTAAGCATAGACCGGAAGTATCGAGTGAAGCGGTCCGTATCGGAATTTTTTACATCCGAGAGATTTTCAACCCTTTTATTGGAGAAAAAAACGCTGAAAACCGATCCTGTATGGGGCGTATCTATTGATATTTTATGAAACGAAGCCGATTTCTGCAAACCACTGCATAGTTTGCTGTTTAGTTGTTCAAAATATTTGTACGGATTGAGCTTTTTAAGCTTTTTTAATGTAGCAATACCTGCAGCCATCCCAAGCGGATTACCTGAAAGTGTACCGGCTTGATAAATAGGACCTTCCGGTGCAATCTCGCTCATATAGATCGATTTTCCACCATACGCCGCAACAGGCATTCCTCCTCCGATCACTTTTCCGTAGCAGATGAGATCGGGGTCGATACCCATTTTGGATATTGCTGTACCGTAGCATGTTCTAAATCCAACCAATACTTCATCGGCAATAAATAAAGCGCCGTATTTGCGAGTATTTTTTCTTATAGTATCAAGAAAACTTTTTTTTGGTATTATTAGACCCATGTTTGCGGCAATCGATTCAACTATGACGCAAGCTATTTGATCACCGTATTTGTCGAAACAATCGGCAACCGATTTATCATCGTTATACTCCAGAACTATCGTATCCGATGCTAAAGATCGAGGAACACCGGGGCTGCTTGGAACACCCAATGTCAAAGCGCCGGAGCCTGCACTTACGAGAAGGCTGTCCGCATGTCCATGATAACAGCCGTTAAATTTGATGATCTTGTCTTTTCCGGTAACACCTCTCGCAAGTCTTACGGCACTCATAGCGGCCTCTGTTCCGGAGTTGACAAAACGTATCTTTTCCGGACCTCCTTCACTTTTATGAATGATTTTAGCAAGTTCGGTTTCCAGATCGGTAGGTGCCCCAAAGGACGTGCCTCTTTCCAATACGGACTTAATTGCCGTCATAACATCGTTATCGCAATGTCCTAAAATTAACGGCCCCCACGAGCAAACATAGTCGATATATCTGTTTCCGTCGGCATCCGTTATATATGATCCGGAGCCGTTATTAATAAATAAAGGAGTTCCTCCGACGGCATTGAACGACCTTACAGGACTGTCCACTCCACCTGGAATATATTTTTTTGCTTCATTAAAAAGTTGCTTTGATTTTTCATAAATCATGATAATCCTATGAGGTATCTGTTAACCGAATCGGCAGCTACGGCACCATCTGATGCTGCGGTTATGAGCTGTTTTAGCGGCGATACTCTGACGTCTCCTGCAGCAAAGATCCCTTTTATATTCGTTGACATTTTTAAGTCCGTTACTATGTATCCCTGTTTATCATCCAATATGGGCGGACAAAAATCTTTGCTTGCCGGTATCAAACCGATATAAATAAACACACCATCTATCTTTAAGGTAGAGCATGATCCGTCTTCGGTGCTTTTTAGTGCAAGCGATTCTACTTTTTGTTCTCCGTTTACCGTTTCTACAACAGTTGACCATAAAAATTTGATATTCGGCGTATTGAATGCCTTCTCCTGCAAAATTTTTGAGGCTCTTAGCTGGTCCCTTCTGTGAATTACATAGATTTTGTTGACAAGTTTGGAGAGAAAAAGCGATTCGTCTATTGCTGAATCTCCGCCTCCGACAACAGCGACATCTTTTCCCTTGAAAAAGAACCCGTCACATGTTGCACAGAAAGAGATACCTCTCCCGATAAATTTTGCTTCATTTTTTGCATTAAGTTTTCTCGGACTTGCACCTGTGGCAATGATTACAGCTTTAGCTTCAATCTGAGAACCGTCGCTAAATTCCACTGTTTTTCCGTCACTATTGCCGCGAATGTTAATACAGTTCTTGTATAACATCGGGACATTCAGATTTTTTACCTGTTTCTCAAAGTTTTGAATTAGATCAAAACCTGATATGGGACCGGGGACTCCGGGATAATTTTCAACATTAGCCGACACAATAATCTGCCCGCCGGCAGCCTTTTGCTCGAATATTTTGCATTCAATGCCGTATCTTGCCGCGTAAATCGCTGCGGAAAGTCCGGCAACGCCTCCACCGATGATTGCAAGTTGTAACATTTTCATTCTCCTTAAATTTTACCTATAATCTTATGATTTTTATTAGTTTTGCTGTACAGTTTAGCTGATAAGACATCAAACTGTAAATATCTGAAGATTTTTAATGTTTTATTGATATATATATCTTTTTAGGCAAAATTATATTCTTACACATAAGATATTACCATAAAGATTTTGTCCTGCCGTCATATTTTCGATTGTTATGCTATAGATTGATAATTGACTGATATTATTGCAGCAGTTTTATTTTCTCTACATAGCTTTCTTTGGGGGCTGCACCTATCACCTGATCAACAACCTTGCCGCCCTTAAAAAACATAACGGTTGGAATAGACATAATGCCGTAGCGGGATGCTATTGACGGTTGTTCGTCCGTATTTAATTTGCCTACTATAACATCATCGGTTTCATCGGCAATTTCATCTATTACGGGTGCTACCATACGGCAAGGACCGCACCATGGCGCCCAAAAATCCACTATTACCAAACTTTTCGCATTTATTACTTCACTTTCCCAATTAGCTTCTGTTAATACAATTTCTTTTGACATAAATCCTCCTTTTATTGCTGCAATCTAAATTGTCAACTAAGGCATAGATGATGATAAAAGCATTGATCAAATTGTCAAGTCAGTTGAATCTGATAAGATAGTAACGGCACTCTATTATGAGACCGCTGCACAATAAGCACCTTCACAGCTTATTGTGCAGCGGTCTCATTAACGGAGATGCCCTTTATTATGGAAGTATGAATGGAGGAGGTGTCTATGATTATGATGATTGTTTCGGTGCCTGCCGAGGCTGCCGAAAATATTGCTGAAAAGCTTTTGTCAAAACGAATTGCAGGATGTGTTCAAATACTGAAATCTGTTGAATCTATCTATATTTGGAAGGAAAAGCTTGAAACGGCGGATGAAAACATCTTGTTTGTTAAACTTCCCAAAAAGAACAAATCGGCTGCCCTGAAAACCATCAAAGAATCGCATCCTTATGAAATTCCTGAAATTCTTTCTGTAGATGTCAGTTCCAATGAAGATTACAGGCGTTGGTTGTATGAGGTCGCATTATGAGACCACTGCACAGTAAACATCTCCACAGAAGGTTAAGATTGCCCGATATCGG
>CAZPBP010000087.1:4106-5399 GCA_964584845.1 uncultured Hippea sp. | reverse complement strand
GATATTCTTTATCGTTAATCCAAATAACAGTATCGTTCTCAGCAATAAAATAATCGGCCGCTATAATTCGATTGCCCTCTTTTATAGTTGGATTTTCGTTTACCGATTCATAGCTTTTTTCAATATCATGGCACTTAATCAGTAGTTTTTTTCCATTCGCCGCAATTGCTGCAGATAGTTCTCTGCCGTTTATATTAAGTTTCATTTATCCTCTCCAATCAATGAGGCTTTCCCAGCATAGAGAAATTGTATTATCCGAGATTACATGTCTTTCATTCTTTATGAGATAAAAAATAGCAGCTGCATCATATATATTTCCGTCCTTTTCCTTAATAAGATCTTTCATATTTTTTTCAATAAAATGAGTGTCATATGTGCCTTTTCTGAAAAGAGGATGGTTTATAATAGATTTTAAAAATTGTATATCTGTTTTAATCGGCGCAATATGATATGCCGATAGTGCGTTATAAAGTCTGTCTATTGCTTGTTTACGATTTTCTCCGTAACTTATAAGCTTTCCCAGCATAGGATCGTAATACGGCGATACTTCACTTCTGTCGTTAACGCCTGAATCACATCTTATGCCGGGCATCATAGGTTCTTTGTAATGATTTATTTTCCCGGGTGACGGAGCAAAATTATTGAGAGGATCCTCTGCATAAATTCTCGCTTCTATTGAATGGCCATGTACCGTAATATCCTCTTGCTTAAAGCTCAGCTTATCACCCGCAGCAAGCTTTATCTGATTTGAGACGAGGTCAATTCCTGTAATAGTTTCCGTTATAGGATGCTCAACTTGAATTCTCGCATTCATCTCAAGGAAATAAAATTTACCATCTGCTACAAGAAACTCAGCTGTTCCTGCAGTGTGATAGTTTATTGCTTTTGCAATATTAAGAGCTGTTTCGCCAAGTTTTGATGCCATCTGCCTATCAATACCCGCCGACGGTGTTTCTTCTATAATTTTTTGATATCTGCGTTGAATTGAGCATTCTCTTTCGGGAAAATAAACGCCGTTGCCGTATTGATCCAGCAAAAGCTGAATTTCTATATGACGGGGATTTTTCAGCAGTTTTTCAATATAAACGGTATCATCCCCAAATGAAGATTTTGCCTCACTTTTTCCAATTGCAACAGCAGTTTTCAGTTCTTTTAAGTTGTTTGCCGCATGCATGCCTTTTCCGCCTCCGCCTGCGGCTGCTTTTACAAGAACCGGAAATCCTATTTTATCCGAGACATCTCTGAGATCTTCATCATTATCAATATTTAAGCCGGGTATAATAGGCACACCCA
>CAZPBP010000087.1:0-4006 GCA_964584845.1 uncultured Hippea sp. | reverse complement strand
TCTTTTGAGCTGATTTACCTTGACTTTAGCCAGAACGTCTGCCGCTTGTTGTCCTCCCATAACTGCTATTTTTGCAGACGGCCACATCCACAAAAATCGGGGGTTATAACCTCTGCCGCACATTGCATAGTTGCCTGCTCCATAAGAATTACCCATCATTATTGTAAATTTCGGAACATCGGCGGTTGCAACTGCGTTTATCATCTTCGCACCTGCTTTTGCAATTCCGGCATGCTCATACGCTTTGCCTATGATAAACCCGGTTATATTCTGCAAAAAAATAATCGGTATTTTTCTAAATGCACAAAGTTCAACAAAATGAGCAGCTTTAGTTGCAGCATCAGGGAATATGATACCGTTATTTGACAAAATACCTACGAGATATCCTCCGATTCTCGCAAATCCGGTCACAATCGTTTGTCCGTAAAGCGGTTTAAACTCGTCAAATTCGCTTCCATCGACAATTCTTGCAATGATCTCTCTGGAATCAAACGGTTTTTTGAGATCGGTAGGAATAATGCCGTAGATTTCATCGGCATTATAAACAGGTTCAGACGGCTTAATTCTATCCAATTGGTATGGTTTATCCTTTGGTAAGCTGCTGAAAATCTCACGGGCTTTTATAAGTGCATCTTCATCATCCTCGGCAAGATAATCTGCAACTCCCGATATTCTCGTATGCACATCGGCTCCGCCAAGTTCCTCTACGGTAACTTCTTCACCTGTTGCAGCTTTTACAAGCGGAGGCCCGCCTATAAATATGGCGCCCGTGCCTTTTACAATTACAGTTTGATCGCACATTGCCGGAACATAAGCTCCTCCTGCAGTAGAAAACCCTGCCACAACTGCAACCTGCAGAAGCCCCATTTTAGAAAGCTGAGCTTGATTATAAAAGATATGACCAAAATGTTCTTTATCGGGGAAAACATCCTTTTGAAGAGGAAGGAAAGCTCCGCCGGAATCAACTATATAAAGGCAGGGAAGATGATTCTCCATCGCAACTTTCTGTGCTCTTATATGCTTTTTTACTGTTAAAGGAAGATATGTTCCTCCCTTGACGGTGGCATCATTGGCAACAATCATTACAAGATGTCCTGAAATCTTTCCGATTCCCGTTATAATTCCTGCCGAGGGAGCCTTATTTTCGTAGATATCATAAGCAGCAAACGGGCTAATCTCTAAAAACGGCGATCCTTCATCAATTACCAGTTTAATTCTCTCTCTTGCAAGCAGTTTTCCTCTTTTTTTATGAAGCGCTCTTGCCTTTTCCGAGCCTCCTTCTGCAATCTCAGCCTTTATTTGCGATACCTTCTCAAGCTCGTCCCTACTCTGTTTATATCGCTTTTTATAAAGCTTGGATGAGGTATCAACCAATGATTCTATTTTTGTCATCTATACTATTCCGTATCAACCCACTTTATTCTTGGAGGAGTTTCCGTTGCATGGACACCTTGATTTGATAGGACGGTATAGCTTCCATCATAAAGATTGATTTTCTGAAACACTCCTCTATCTATCCAGTTGCCATCGTTAAATGTTTCTATTGGAGTAAGAACTCTGGCAGGGACAATAGTGCCTTTAATGCCCTCATCGTCGGCTTTCTTTATTGCATCTGTAACCTCTTTATATGTTCTTGTCTTTGTCCATTTACTAATCTCTTTCCACAAGCTTTGCATATTATCAGGCTGAAGCCTGTAATGAGTCGATAGATCTTTTAGATCATCTCTTTCTATAACATGGCAAACTTTTTTCCAATTGATATCTGAAAATCCGGCAAGAAACAGTGTGCAGTCTTTGGCAGGAAAGAATGTGTAAGGGAACACACCTGAATCATGGCTTCCAAGTCGTTCCAATGTTTTACCGGTGCATAAATGGTATGATATTGCAAAATTGCTCAGTCTTCCAAAGCTTTCTGCGGGTGAAGCATCTATCATCTGACCTTCACCCGTTTTGTCCCTGTGAGATAGTGCAGTTAGAATTCCAAATACTCCAAAGCCGCCGCCTGCATACCATCCCATCATGTTGCCGTATTTAGTCGGCACCTGATATGCTTTTGGATCGTCTTTGTCATACATCTGACCATTTATATACATATTGCCGCTGATAGCTTGATCAACTATGTCACTATCTTCCTGTCCGCAATCTGCCATAGGTCCATATTGTCCATAGGTATAAAGTGAGCACCAGATCAATCCTTTATTGATCTTTTTCATCTGAGGATAGCTAATTCCTTTTTCATACAGCCATCCCGGCTTCCTTGTCTCGATAACAACATCGGCATGAGAGATAAGAGATTTAAGATAATTGATATCTGCATTTTGCTCCAGATCCAGTTTAATTGAATGCTTATTTACTGCTTCAGACAAGAATCCAAGCCCCACTCCGCCTACTGTGATACCATAAGGGGCAAAGTTTCTTGCAGGGTCTCCTTTATATGATTCAACTCTTAAAACGGTTGCTCCATACTCTGCAAGTGTGGCGGCGGCAAACGAACCTGCAAGATTGGCATAACTCAAATCTAATACAAGTAGATCTGATAATGCTTCAGGCTTTCCTTCTCTCTTTGCAACATTTTTCTCTGCCCACTCTCTCCAATTCATCAGTTTACCTCCTTGTTTTCCTCTTCTATGGGTGGCGTTCTTCCCATCATATTTATATAACTTCCTATCACTTTTTTCTCTTCCAATTCTTTATATTCTTCGTCTGTAAGGTGAATAAACTTCTTGAACACATAATTGTTATCAGCGCCTACCTCCTTGAACACCCATTTTATTTCCCCCGGTGTTAAGGATAAATGAGGCTCCGGTCCTTCCATTCCAAACTTAACATCTTTCGGATCTGTAAATTTATGCACAAAACCACGAAACTGTAGATGGCTGTCAGTAGCCTGATCGGCTGCAGAATAAACCCTGTGGGCGGAAAAGCCGTATTTCCCTGCGGCAGTTTCAACAGATTGAGCGCTGTTTTTTGAAACCCAGTTTGCAAGCATATCATTCAAAATCTTTGCATTCTCCGGCTTAGCTCTATTGATTTGGGTTTTAAAACGACTATCAATTCTTAAATCCGGGCTGTTCATTGCAGTGGCAAGGCCTGCAAACCCTTCATCAGTTACGCTTGCTACCGCTACTTGCATTCTATCTTTAGAATAAAAAATTCCTGACGGCACGATTGCAACATCGGTATTGCCTGTTCTTTCTCTGTTTTTTTTTGTTTTCTCTAAGTAAGGCCATGTCCAGCCCATAACACGCATCAGGTTTTCAACCTGAGAAAACTCGATAAATTGTCCTTTGCCTGTTCTTTTTTTATAATGCAAAGCAGTAAGTACCGCATTTGTTCCCATAAGAGCACCAAAATGATCAGCTATCCAAATACCTACTTTCATAGGCGTTGATTCGGGGAAACCATTAATTCCGGCAAACCCTGACTCTGATTGAGCAACAGCATCATAAGCGGGCCTATCGGTGTATACACCCCACTGTCCAAAACCGTTCAAGGCAACGTAGATTAGTTCTGGATTTACCTCTTTTAACTGTTTATATCCTATACCCCATTTGTCCATTGTTCCACTTCTAAAATTCTCGACAACAACATCACATTTTGCAGCCAGCTTTTTGAACAGATCAACGCCTTCAGCTGTTCTCAAATCTATTGTGCAGTGTTTTTTATTGATCGCTACTTGAGCAAACCCTAATGCCTGATTCTTATAAAGATAACCGTATGGGGTTAAGGATCTCATTGTATCGCCGGCTCCGGGTGGTTCAACTTTAATAACTTCTGCTCCAAATTCTGCCAGATTTGACGGCAGTTCGGGTCCAAGTACCAATGTTCCTGCCTCCAAAACCTTGAGGCCTTCCAACGCTTTGGGTGCATTGTCAATCCTTTGGGAATCAAAAAGCAATGCCATTTCCTTAAAATAGTTACTTTTCATAATCTTCTCCTAAAATTAAAGATTTTCTACTGCCATCGCCGTTGCTCCGCCAAGTCCATGGCAGATCATGGCAATGCC
>CAZPBP010000086.1:0-5443 GCA_964584845.1 uncultured Hippea sp. | reverse complement strand
CAGTATTGCTTTCTTTGTATGCTATGATGATCACCGAATATCTGCCGATGATCAAGCAACACGGAAAGAATTTTTTTATAAAACTGATCGGGGCGATATCTATTATTTTGTTTATATCCGGGTGTGTCGACAAAAGCGGATTATCGCCCAAAATAAGATTGCCTCAAAATTATAGCAATATAAACGTAAAAGGCGTTTTCAGCTCAAACAGCTATATGTGGTGGAGGAAATTCGGCAGCAGGACAATAGATCGGCTCGTAGAAACAGCGTTAAAAAATAATAATGATATAAAAGCTGCAGCTGAAAAAATACTTGAGATGAGGGCAGATTTTTCAGGTTCTCACAGCGCGCTTTTTCCATCCGTATATGCAAACTTTAATGCTGCGAGGCAAAGACAAAACCCTGTCAGCGGTATAACAGGCAGAGCAAACAGCTACTATTTCAACAGTTTTCATCTCTCTCTTTCGGCATCTTATGAAATTGATCTTTGGAGACGCTTGTCGTCTTCGGACGAGGCGGCCGGAGCAGCTATACTTGAAACAGCAGAGAATAAAATTACAGTTATTCATGCGGTTATTTCAGATACAGTAATGCTTTATCTTGAAACATCAGGAATAAACCGAAGGATAAATTTGCTGAAAAAAGAGCGAAAGCTTTTAAGACAAATAATATCAATAAAAAAGCAGCGATATGAAAACGGAACAGCTTCCTTGCTTGATTTAAAAAAAAGCGAATATGAATTTGCAAATAAAGAGATGGAATTACTCGCGCTGAAACAGCAGCTTTATGACAAGAAGTATAAACTTATGATTCTTTTGGGAAAATATCCTGATGATATCAAACTGCGCAAACCGTTTGACTTTAGAAACAAAAATTTACCCGTTCTGTCTGATTTGCCTTCTTCGCTGCTTCTGAAAAGACCGGATATCAGAGCAAAAATATTGCAGATAAATCGTATGAGTTTTATGCTGAAGGCAGCTCACGCGGCAAGATTTCCGCAGATAAATCTTACCGGCAGTTACGGGAGCGAATCGGAAGCTCTTAAAGATATTTTTAGACCTGAAAATATTCTGTGGCAGATTGCCTCAGGTATCAGCACTCCTCTGTTCGATGCAGGAAAATTGAAATCATCGGAAGATGCTGCACTGCATAAATACAATGAGGCAGTCATAGACTATGCAAAAACTCTGATGGAAGCATTCTATGAGGTTCAAAACGGTTTGCAGAACAACGAACTTCTGAGTAAAAAGAGGAGTTATGCAAAGATTCTTTTGAAAAACGTAGAAGTTCGGAAAAATATTATACTGAGCAGATATAAAACCGGTTTAAGCGATCTTGCAACCCTTTATAATGCGCAGATGAGTTATTACCAAACAAGCGATCTTCTTAGTCAGACCGATTTGGCATTCTATCTTAACAGGATTTCACTTCGTAAAGCGATTGGCGGTTCCTGGATAAAAATTGAGAAAAAGGGAGAGCATAGATATGAATAAAGGCAGGATAAAAAGCGGATTGTTTCAATTTTTTATTGTTATTTTGTTTGCGGCAGCCGCTGTTTTTACTGTTAAAATTTTGATAGCCACAAAACCTATTATAAAAAAGAGAAAACCTGTGACGGTTTTACCTATTGTGAGAACAATGACCATAAAGCTAAAGCCGTTTGCCGCGACTGTTTCCGATTACGGAACAGTTGAGCCTTTCAGAAAATTTGATCTTTTACCGCAGGTAGGCGGAAAGACAACCTATGTTTCAAAAGATCTTATGGCCGGCGGTTCATTCAAAAAAGGAGAACTGCTTGTTAAAATTGATGATGCCGATTACAAGATTGCCTATACAACGGCTCTTTCAAAAATAGAAAATGCAAAAAGCAATCTTGCCGTGCTGATAGCGGAATCGGCTGCTGCAAAATCTGAATGGGATAGATATAATGCGGGCAGCGTTCCTCCGCCGCTTCTCATAAAAATTCCACAGATAGAAGCGGCAAAAGCAGCTCTGCTGGCATCTGAGGCAGATCTCCAAATGTCAAAGCTGAATATTGAAAGAACACAGATATGGGCTATATGCAAAGGTAGAGTATATTCTGAACAGGTTGCTGCCGGTCAATATCTTAACAAAGGTCAGAAATTTGCAACAATCTACTGCACAAATAAACTCAAAGTTGTTGTGCATATAGATCCTGCAGAAGCTGCTTTTTTGCAAATTCCAGGCTATAGCACGGATAAGACGTATGGTTCCGATGCCCTAATAAAAGAGAAGCTTGGTAAAAAAGTCTATTTGTGGTACGGAAAAATCATTGGAGCTGCTCCAATAGATGAGAAAACGAGAACACTTCCCGTGATAATAAGTATAAAAAACAATTATAGACCTAACTATTATCTTCCGATTGGATCATTCGTTAAGGTTGTTCTGAAGGGAAAAATAATAAAGAATGCTGTTGTTCTACCTCAAAACGCTCTGCACGAGGATAAGAAAGGTGAAGAAGGAGTTTTCGTTGTCGGAGCTGATAAAAGGATAATCTATAAGCGTGTCAAAATAGAGAAATATTCTGAAAAAGGTGCTGTTTCCGATGGTGGATTGGAAAACGGAGATCTGCTTGTAGTCTCAAACGGCGGTTTCCTGAAAATCGGCATGAAGGTGAATATCGACAAAAGGTATAAAAAATAGATGAGAGCTCTCGTATCCTGGTTTGCCGACAATCATGTTGCTGCAAATCTTTTGATGATTTTAGTGCTTGTTTTGGGGACAGTTACGACAATAGATTCAAAAATAGAAATCTTTCCGGAAACTGCCTCAGGCCTTATATCAATCAGCGTATCATATCCGGGAGCGGCTCCATCGGAGATTGAACAGGGTATTATAAAACGAATTGAAGAAGGAATTTCCGGCATCGAGGGTATAAAAAGCATCAATTCAACAGCATCAGAAGGTGTTGCTTCGATAATTGTTGAGGTAATGAATGGGTGGAATACCGAAAATGTACTTGATAATATAAAATCCGAGGTTGACAGAATCACAACATTGCCTGAGCAATCGGAGAAACCGGTAATCAAAAAGCTTACTATAAGAGCTCCGGTTATCAATATAGCGGTATACGGGAATTCCGGCGAAAAAAGGATAAGAGAGGTTGCCCAGAACATTAAAGATGACATTATAAACCTTAAGAATGTATCGCAGGCAGAAATTGCCGGCATAAGAAATCCGGAAATTGACATAGAAATATCTGAGGCAAATTTAAGAAAATATCACCTTTCTCTTGCCGAAGTTGCTCAGATTGTCAGACGTTCGAGTCTTGATCTGGCCGGAGGCAATATAAAAACAACCGCAGGAGAAATATTAATCAGGACTAAAGAAAGAAAATACTATGCTAAAGAATATCGTAACATTGTTGTTGCCGATCTGAATAATGGAGCTGAAGTTAAGCTGTCCGATATTGCAAACATAAAAAATGGTTTTGAGGATGTAAACCGGCTTTTTATGTTTCAGGGAGAACGAGCTGCTATAGTACAGGTTTTCAGAATTGGCGATGAAAATGCACTTAGTGTGGCTAAAGCGGTAAAAAATTATATTTTAAAAAAAAGTCATAACTTGCCTCCCGGAATTCAGATAAAGACGTTTAACGACAGATCGGAAATACTTAAGTCGCGCATTGATCTTCTGCTTAAAAACATGGGATACGGAATGATTTTGGTTGTTCTTACACTTGGAGCTTTTCTCGATAGACGACTTGCCTTTTGGATAACTATGGGAATTCCTGTTGCTTTTGCGATGGGGCTCTGGCTGATTCATTATTTTGGTGTTTCCATCAATATGATATCTCTGTTTGCCCTGATTATGGTTCTCGGTATTGTTGTTGATGATGCGATTGTAATAGGGGAGAATATATATAAAAAAAGAGAGGAGGGCTTAGAGCCGATCAAGGCATCGATTGAGGGAACACTGGAGGTGGGGCTTCCGGTTATATTTTCAGTGCTTACGACGATGGCGGCATTTTGGCCGCTTCTCAACGGAACAGGCGTAATGGGAAAAATAATACGCAATATTCCAGTGGTTGTCATATTGGTTTTGCTGGGTTCTATTCTGGAAGCTTTGATTATACTGCCGTCGCATCTTGCCGGATCCAAAATGAAGATATCAAATGGTAACAACGAATTTTTTATAAGGAGATATCTGAAAATTTTTATTAAAGGTCCATATAAGAGAACTCTGAAATTTGCTCTTAAATGGCGTTATGCTACTGTTGCTTTCGGAGTTTTTTTGCTGCTGTTTACTCTGGGTTTATGGGCCGGAAACAGAATCGGCTTTACATTTTTTCCGAAGGTAGAGGGAAACCGATTAATCAGCAATCTTACTATGCCTCCCGGTACTCCCGTTTCGAAAACGGAAGAGCAAGCCAAAAAGATAGAAAATGATGCTGTCTATGCGATTAAAAATGTGGAAAAAAAACTTCCTGAAGGTTCAGCGCATTTAATAAAGTATGTTGCATTGGGAATTGGCACCGGATTGAGACAAGGACATGGTCCGGTCGGCGGTTCATCGAACTTAGGAAGCAATTCTGCGCAAATCATCATTTCACTTGTAAGTAGTGATAAGAGAAAAGGCATAAGTTCAAGAGCGCTGTTGAAGTTATGGAGAGAAAGAGTTGGAACGATACCCAATGCCCAGGCATTAACATTTCAAAGTGAAATATTTAGTGCCGGAAAATCAATTTCAATTAATCTTTCCGACAGAAATGATACATTACTGTATCGGGCTGTTGAAGATTTGAAAAGTACAATTAAAAAATATCAGGGTGTATACGATGTTTCCGATAGTCTTTTGGAGGGCAAGAGAGAGCTTGATTTAAGTCTGAAGCCTGAAGCCGCAACATTGGGACTTACGGCAAATGATCTTGCGGAAGCGGTGCATAATGCCTTTTATGGTGCTCAGGCACTGAGATTTCAAAGAGGCAGAGATGAAGTAAAAGTTATGGTGAGATATCCGGCTAAAGAACGAAATACGCTTGATTCTTTAAGAACAATGCGTATAAGCAGCTTTGACGGCAGAGAGATTCCATTCTCGGAAGTTGCTAAGGTTAAACAAGGCTATGCTGCCGTTTCAATAAACAGTTCCAATCAAAGAAGGGTTATAACAGTGGACGCCGATGTAGATGAGACTGTAGGAAATGCAAGCACTATCAGAAAAAGTATTGTAAAGAATCTACTTCCCAAATTAATGGAAAAATTTCCCGGTCTCCAGTATACACTTGAAGGTGAAGGAAAAGAACAGAAAGAATCAATGTCAAGTGTAATGAAAAGTTTTTTGATAGCGCTTCTTTTAATTTATATTCTTCTTGCTGTTCCTCTCAAATCGTTTCTGCAGCCGATTTTTATCATGTCGGCAATTCCGTTTGGTATTATCGGAGCAGTGTGGGGACATATTATATTTGGAATGAATCTGAGTATTT
>CAZPBP010000085.1:0-5501 GCA_964584845.1 uncultured Hippea sp. | reverse complement strand
TTATCTATCGTCTTTTTTTGCCGTCTATCTATTTATTTATCAAAAATAGCGGAGCAAAAAGTGCGGTACCGGTTAACTCTGCAACAACGTCACATTTTGCAAGAAAAAGAAAATATACTCTCCATCTACTTTCAGATAACGACTCAAAGTTGCCTTGTCCTTTTGAAATAATCAAGTCACTGTCGTTAAATAAATTTTTCAATCTCTCATCTTTTTCCGCAAGAGCACCCGGAGCGGCATAGCTTGCCTCTACTACCTTCGCATATTGATCAATTCCAACATATTTTGCGTCATCAATAGTTACATCATTTATTATCGGACCGCCCCTTACAACCGCCGTAAACTCAATATCAAAACTCTCTTTTATGGTTTCTATGAGAATCTTATCGAAAACGATTTCACCTGCATTATCAAGCACAAAAACAGCCTTATCGGCAGATCGCAAATCATTAAAAAATCGCTCAACAGCAGGTCGGGGAAGCTGCGTATCTGCTATTAGTTTAATAGCCTTTTCCACATCATCATTAATTTCCTGTGCTCCAAAATCAATTGTATTTGCAGCTATGGAATATTTGACGGCTGTCATTACCGGATTATCCGAATGTTTTATTGCATCGGTTATCCGCCTCTCCATCAACAGCATTTTGTCGTTTTGAAATTTCTTTATTGAACGATAGGGATCGGTTTTGCCGACAGAGTCTGTAATAATTCTATATATACCCTCGGACAGATACGGAGGAGGCAACTCAAGATCGGCAATCTCAAGAAATCTGTTGATTCTGGCAGCAGCTTCTTTCTTGATTTCGTCACCTGCCCCAAATCGATCTGCCACCCGATCCATCTGTCTGATAAAACAGGACAGACATTCAGGCTTAGTCTTCATGAAACCTGAATACCGGAAACCTTTATTCCTTTTGGGCCTATATAGTTTGCTCTTTTAGTGATATTTGAAGAGAATACGGCATTTTTGAAACACTCGGAGATATTGCCGGTGATTGTTCCTCCTCTGATTGGATAGCTTTTTCCGTTCTCAACAAAATATCCGGTCCGTATCTCACTTGAGAATTCCCCTGTGATAGGATTAGGTTCGAATGTCGAAAAGCGCAGAAGCTCCAAAAATCTGCCGCTGTATAAAGAACTCATACTTTCTTTACCCTGCTCTATTCGTATGCATCTAATATCTCCGATCGGTTTTATTGAAAGAAAATCAGAATATCGTTTTGATGCCGCAATCTGCTTAAATATACCGTTTTTTATAATAACACGATTTTTTAGAGCCAAACCGTTTTCATCAAACGGACTTGTCTTGACAAATCCCGGCATAAGTGCAACCGATTCCATAGTCAGGTTATCAACACCCTCGGCAACAGGCTTTTCGAGCTTAAAATTTGACCATTTTTCAAATAGACTTTTGCCGCTTGCATTGGCAATGAAGTAGCTAAAGAGCGTATCAAGTGCCTCACCCATAAAAATTACATCGAATTTGCCTTCAGGCGGAGAAACCGCATCTCCAGATTCAATGGCAAAAACCGCATAATCAGGCAATATCAGATTAAGATTCATCTCCTTCAGGAACGGCTTTTTTACAACAGCCTCAACATCACTGCTTCTTCCTTTATCATTAACAAGATTTATATAAGCAGAAAAGTTCGAATATTGCCTGGATGCATAAAGACCAAAACTATTCTCCATTTCTATAGATGTCACGGATGAAAAAAGTTCGCTTGAAGCATACGTGATATAACGCTTAAATCTTGCAATCCCCTGCTCTATGTCATCCTCAAGTTTATCAAGCGAGCCGGCTTTTAAGGCATCCACGTCCAGCGATTCAACTGTTTCATAGCCGGAAGGCTTAGGCAGATTCCAATGATCACTGGTCGACCGGCCAATATTATTCAAGGCATCTTCTACAACCGCTTTCGGATCATCTCCCTCTGTGATATAAAAATGCGTCTGGTGAGTTCTGTCATTTTTGTGAGCAAGTATAAGTCCCTCAAAAAGTGTATAGTTTACATATCTCTCCTGTTCTATATGCCCGGCACTTATATATCTTTCTATCCTTGATACCGCCTTTTTTGTCAGCTGCCATTCATCTGCACAACTCATACTGTCGATTATTCGATTTTTCATGCTACAATCGCCTTAAGTTTCAAATACGGTCCTCCATCAGTGACCTTTACAATCTCTTTATTGCCTTTTCCGCAATAACCAAGCCCATCAATCTGCATCTTATCCGAAACCATAGAAATCGATTTTAAAAGATCGGGGACAAAACCGGTTACAATCACAGGAGAAAACAGTTTTCCCGTCAGCTTTCCAGATTTTATCTCTTTGGCCGCCAAGCCTTCGAGTTGAATACCCCACCCTTTCGGATCTTCCATTCCGTTTGTCGGATAGCAAAGCATCAATCCGTTGTCAATTGAGGAAATCATATCGACAAGCTTACTTTCTCCTTTTTCAAAATAGGTATTTGTCATTCGCGCATAGGCTTTGTGAAATATATTCTCCCGCCTGCCGTTCGCCGTCCTTTTTATATCATTATGAATCCATCCGTCAAGATTGGTAAGTGCTCCAACAAGAATACCTTTATCAATAATCTTGGTAGGTGAACTGATCATACCTTCATCATCAAACAGATAGCTTGCCGCCTGACCTGCCAAAGAAGGTGAATCGTACAAACTGACAAGAGACGAAGCTACCTTTTTTCCTAAATATTTTACTGCCATTGACCTGTTTTTTTCAAACAAATCTGCTTCGGTCCCATGTCCAAATGCCTCATGCGCAAAAATACCTGAAAATTCAGGGGAAAAGATTACGTCATAGTTTCCAGGACCGACACGCTTCGCATCTAACAAACGCTCACCGTCCGCTATACGCTGATCATACTCGAACTTGTCAATCACCTCTAATCCGCCCTGCTGTTCAGTTCCGCCGAATATCATTTTCTGCCTTCCTTTGTCGTAGAAAATGGCGCTAAACATTACCCCTGTTCTTGGAATCGCCTGCGCGAATCGCCTTTTCTCCGATATAAACTGCTGACTAAGCCGGTTATGCGTAATCACAACCTTCAGAAAAAGAATTTTCTTGCTGCATTTTTTTATCTTCTGCCAAATATCATTAACAAGATCAATTCGATTCTTTATCGGCTCTTCAAAATATCCTTTTATTTGCGGAATATCAAGCTCAAGCTCTTCAGGTTTCTCATCAATTTTATATTCATATTTATTATTTAGACTTTCCCAATCAAAGCTGTTCAGATATTCCATATTATCCGAGGAAACTTCAACAATTCTTTTGCCGCTGCAAACTGAAGCTACTGCTCCGTTTACTGTTTTTGAGGGTATAATATTTGTCTCATCATTGCTTTTGATTATCGCCTGCCCGATACGTTTCTCCCTCAAAATGTACCAATAGTCAAAACGCGACAATCTTTTTTCAAGCGCCTTCATTTTTGTTTATCCTCCGCTTCATCAATTATTAACCGTGGTATTCCATCCTCTATCTCATATTTAAGTCCGCAATTTGTGCATATCAGTTGTTCGTCTTCCATTATCAAGCATCCCTTGCATTTGGGACAAGCCAGAACAGATAGAATCTTTTTTATTGATGAATCCATTTCGCCATTAAAGGAATCTTTTCAAAATAAAAATTTTTGCTGCAGATATTCTCTGAATTTTTTCCCGGTTCCTGCGAATCAGCAGAGCTAACCGATAGATTATCGCTATATTTTAATCTATTCGCTATAATATAGGCCGGTTTTTTATAATATTCCGCTGCAAGCAGTAAAGGAAAGCTCCCTATCTTATTGATAAAACAGGAATCGCCGACTCCATCGGCACCTAGAATAATCGCATCAGTATCTTTTACAAATCCGGCTAATGCCGCATCCGGAACAAGACTTACCCTGATACCTGAAGCTGCCAGTTTTTTTGCCTGCAAAACTCCTTCCTTAGCGGGTTCTCCGATCGATAAAACCACCTTTAACTTTTTCTGTTGAGCAATTCTTTTCAGCGTATTATAAATATCGCCGCTTGAAGATATAGTCGCAAAACTATCATATTTTTTCAGAACAGAAACGGCTTTCGCTATAAGCATATTCTGCGAGTCAAAAAAGCGTTCTTTAATTGCCGACAGGTTAAATTCTCTTTTTCCGTATTGCGATTTTATAATATCGCATATTGATCTGATAAGAATCATATCCGGAAATGCTTTTTTCATCAGTTCAATTTTCTCTTCAATATTCTCAGGGCTTGACTCTAAAAACCTCAAAAAAGAACTCACTATGGCTACCGAGCCGCTCCGGTTATCAGATAAAAGCTCGCTAAACTCTTGCATTCAAAAATTTGATAAATCGCTCTATGCGCTTCACCGATTCATCTTTTCCCAAAATCATCAGCATTTCATAAATCCCGGGGCTCACTGTTTTTCCCGTAAGCGCTATTCTTATGGGCTGAGCAACCTTCAACATATTCAGTTGAAATTCATCCATAGCATTTTGAGTAATCTTTTTCAGCTCAAACTCATTCCACTGAACATTTTTCATCAGCAGCATTATTTTATCAAGCAAATCAATGCTGCTGCAATACTTCTTCACGCCTTTTTCTTCGTAATCAGAAGGAGTCTCAAAATAAAACCGCAACTGATCTGCCATATCTTTTAAGGTTTTAGCCCTTTGCTGAACGGTTTTTATCATCTCTGTAAATTTTTCATCTATTTTTACGGGAGTTCCCAAAAGATCGGAGATAAACGGTGCCGCTTCCTCTGCAAGCATTGAAGGCACTCTATTTTTAATATAAACAGCATTCAGCCAAAGAAGTTTTGACGGATTAAAAACCGATGCCGACTTCCCGAGACGTTTTATATCAAAATGACTGATCATCTCTTCCATGCTGAAAATTTCCTGATCATTATAAGAAAAACCCAATCTAATTAGATAATTCAAGAGAGCGTCAGGCAAATATCCTTCTTCTTTATATACGTTAACGGAAATAGCTCCGTGGCGTTTAGAAAATCGCTTTTTATCGGCACCCAAAATCATAGGAACATGGGCATATTTTGGAATATCAAATCCGAGCGCTCTATACAGAAAGATCTGTTTAGGAGTATTTGAAAGATGATCGTCGCCGCGGATTATATCGGTAATTCCCATAAGAGCATCATCTATAACACAGGCAAGATTGTACATTGGTGTTCCGTCTGATCTTACAATAATAAAATCATCTATCTCGGATGAATTAACCGATATTTTTCCATGAATCAGATCATCAAATTCAATGTTTTCGTTTGTTTTCGGCAGTTTAAACCGTACGGTAAAACTCTCTGCCGCATCATTATCTGCATCTCGACAAAATCCGTCATAATGAGGTTTTATACCGTTCGCCATCTGAGATTCTTTTAGTCTTTTCAATCTTTCCTTACTGCAGCAGCATTTATAGGCCTTGCCTTCCTCAATAAGCCTGTCTATATATTTTGAATAAATCTCACCTCTTTGAGACTGAAAA
>CAZPBP010000084.1:0-5575 GCA_964584845.1 uncultured Hippea sp. | reverse complement strand
AAATTGAAGTTTTTGTTCCTACAGGTAACTACATTAATTAAATCACAAACTATACTCCCCCAAAATCCCCCAAGAAATTCATACAACAAAAATAGAATTCTTCTTTCCAAATGCTGCAGTGACAAAAAGCAAATCAGGAGGTGGAAATGAGTCTAAAAAGCAGCTGCATAAGGCAAGCTACAATCGTTTTTCTATAATGATCAGTTGCTTCTCTCTTATGAGGCTTCCCTTTATTCTGTTAATCGTCCTTATGGATGCAAGGGTTACACCAAATTTGTGAGCTATTTTCAATAATGAATCTCCACGTTTTACATAATATTTTTCATATCTTATCGGCAGACTTTTTTTGTAGAGCATCGCAATTCTTTTTTGGGTAACATACCACGGAATCTTAATTATCATTCCCGCTGAAAGATATTTAACTTTGTGTTTTAAGCTGTTTTCCGTTGATTTTCTCAGCCAAAAAAATCTTGCTATTTTGTTCCAGCGATCATTCTTTTTAACTCTGTATAGCAGCACTTTTCTCGGGTTCGACTTCATAAGTTCGTTATAATTCTTTTTAAAAATAGTGTAACTGGACTTAGGTATTATAATTTCAGCCGATTTATGATCAGGAGGAAGTACCCTGCGTTTGATGAATCTGTTGAGTTTGAATAGAGAATTTGTTGAAATTCCGATAAGTCTGGACAAAAAATACAGCGGGATATGCGTTTTTATCTTTACTAATCTATATTTTTCATATGGGCTGTAGTGCAGAACACCGTTATAAATTGCCAATTCAAAGGCAAAAAATTTAGCAATATAAAGTCGCGTTTCCCTGGGAAGCAAGTTATCTTTTACGACATCATAAAAGCTGTGTTTTTCGAGCAAATGTTTTATTGCTCCCGGACCTGCGTTGTATGCCGCAATTGAAACTATCCATGAACCGAATGTTTTATGCAGCTGCTTCAGGTAATTTATTGCAGCATCAGTTGATAAATATGGGTTCAGTCTCTCATCAGTAAAAAAATCGACATTTATATCAGATTCTGCCGCTGCTTCCAGTTTCATCTGCCACATACCGACCGCACCGCTGCGGGATCTTGCATACGGCTGAAAATGACTCTCGATAAGCGCAAGTTCCGCTATTCCCGAAGGTATATTGTTTTGTTTCAGTTTGCTGCGAATTAAGCCAATCCATTTTGATCCGCGAAAAAAAACCTTTTTATAAAAAACTTTATGTTTTAATATAGAGCTGTACTCTTTTGAAATATCTCTCACAAGGTTTTTGGGGATTTTAAAGTACCGATATTTATAATTATATTCCTCAAGTCCATCCATATTATTGAGATCTGTAGTATTATCAAAGCTATACATAATATACATAAGATTGGGTTTAATCTCATCTGCATAAGCAGAGCTGCCGATAATAATAAGAAAAAAAAGTATGAATATCTTCTTTAAATGTTTACCGGTAAGTTCAATCACTTAAATTTCAACGGTGCTTGACCTGCCAGATATTTAAGATCCTCATCGGAAAACGTTATACCGAATCCGGCATATGGAGATCTTGCATCGGCATTAAGCAGATCTTCGACTCCTCCGGTCAGATAGAAATAGTGGTAAAACTTGTATGAAAAGCCTGTATTCATATGAAAATGTGAATCTCTGATATCATTATTTTTGCCAAAATCATACAGATCGGTCGTAATTTTCAAATGATTATTTATGTAGTAATCGGTCCCTACTCCAAATGTAGATTCAGTGATTCCCCCGCGTATAACGAAATTGTCATATCTTTTGCCAATTTGAACCGTGAGTCTGTTTTTGTTATCATTGCGCCTTGACGGGGTTGTACTTTCTTTGTAGTCTCGCATTGCAGTCACACCGATTCTATAAAACCTGTCAGGCGAAGTGTTGATTTTTACTCCTGCATATCCCTTAAAATCGCTATCCCGAGACAACATTCTTGCTTCCGTTTCAACATTAACCTTGATTTGATCAAATCTTGTGAATGTTTTTTTGACTGATTTTAGCGTTGAGGTGAGATTGTTGTAAGCGGAATCATCTGTAATCAGTTTCCCTATCGTTCCTTTGCCCGATTTGATCCCTTTTACCATACTGTCGATTAATTCGCTTGTTTGAGCAAATTTATCAGCGGCATTTTTTATGCTTGCAACCGTTTGTTTGATGCTCTCTTTATTATTACCTGATATCTCTTTCAGATTTTTTGAAAATTCTGCTAATCTATTCAAAATAACAGGCGTTTTATCTTTCAGTTCCCGACTCAATATTTTTAAATTTCCGGTTATTTCATTGACATTGTTTCGGTTGGAAAGAATAATTCGGTTTGTATTTTCCGCAAGTTTCTCGAAGCTTACAATCGCACTATTGATTTTTTTATAGTCTATGGCATTGGTCAACTTTTTTAATCCGTCAGCTGCTTCTTTGATACTTATGAATGCATTCTGCAAATCCGCTGCCGTTATCTGCTTGGTAAGTATTCCCCCTTCGGCAAGATATTGTTTGCTTTCCCCTGAAACAATCTCCAGATAATGCTCGCCTATAGCTCCGGCAGTCTTGATTTTTACAGCAGAATCAACAGGAATCCTGATTCCTTTATCAATTATCATACCGATTTCGGCTTTTTTGCCTTTGAGCGCAAGACTGTCAACTCTACCAACCGTTATTCCGGCAATGACTACTTTGGCTTTTTCTTTTAAGCCGCCGGCAGAATTTATCACTGCGTATATGTGATACCCATTAACGGATCTAAATGAAAAAACACCGAATTTTGTAGTCAGAGCAAAAAGAGCAGCAAGCGAGACTATAACGAATAATCCCACAACCGCTTCAAATTTTCGTTTTGATTCCATTTAATCTCCCATATTCAGCCCTATGGGGCCGTACGCTCTTCCGCTTATAAATTGCTGCACAATTGGATTTTCACTTGTGAAAAATTTATCCGGTATATTATATTCGATTATTTGTCCTCTGCAAATCATTGCAATAAAATCGGCGATTCTTGATACTGCCTGAAGATTATGACTTATCATCAGCACGGTTATACCTTTTGTAGAAATTTTATCTATCATATCATATATGATTTTGGTCATTACAGGGTCTAATCCTGTCGCAGGCTCATCCAAAAGTAAACAGTCGGGATTGAGTATAAGAGCTCTTGCAAGTGCGGCACGTTTATTCATTCCGCCCGAAAGCTCGGAGGGGAGCTTGTTTGCCGAATCGGCAAGACCGACTTCCTGAAGTTCTTGCATAATTTTCGATTGTATCTCTTTTTTAGAAAGTTTAGTGTGTTCTCTGAGTGGAAATGCGATATTATCAAATACAGACAATGAGTCAAAGAGTGCTCCCCCTTGAAATAAAAATCCTATTCTTTTTCTAAGATTTATCAGTTTGGCGCCTCTTAAAGTAGAGATATTTTCTCCATCAACTATAATCTTTCCGCTATCGGGTTTGATAAGACCGACAACGGTTTTCAAAAGAACAGATTTACCGCTTCCCGAAAGTCCCGTTATGACTGTTATTTTGCCTCTTTGAACATGTAGATTTAATCCGTTCAGAACTATCTTTTTCTCTATTTTTTTATACAGATTTACAATGTTTATCATTTTAGTAAAAAAACGCTGTCAAAAAATAGTCGGAAACAAGAACAATAACGCTTGAAAGCACCACAGCAGATGTTGTCGCGCGACCCACGCCTTGAGTGCCTCCTTTTGTCGTAATACCATAATAGCAGCCGATGGTAGTAATTAGTAATCCAAAAACAGCCGCTTTTATCAAACCATATGATATGTCTGAAGTATCCAGAAATGTTCTTATATTGTCCATATAGCTGCCCTCGCTCACACCCAGCGAGTAAATACTGATTACATATGAACCGATATTACCTGCAACATTTGACAAAATTGTCAAAAGCGGGAGTGTAAACAGCCCGGCGATAAGTCTTGGAGTCACAAGATATTGAATAGGATTTATCCCTATAACGCTCAGCGCATCCACCTGTTCGGTCACCTTCATTGAACCAATCTCTGCGCTCATTGATGAAACTGATCTTGCTATAACCATCAAAGCCGTAAAAACGGGAGCGATCTCTCTTCCGAAAGAAATTGCTACGGTGTAACCTATCATTGATGTTGCACCAAACTTGTTAAATCCGTGATATGTTTCCAATGCTGTAACCATTCCGGTAAAAAAAGATGTTAAGATAACAATTCCGGTTGAAGCAGCACCAATCTTATAGAACTCTTCAATTGTTCTGGAAATTCTCAGCGGACGATGAAAAAGCCATCCGAATGAATAAAACAGCAATCGGACAATTGAGCCGGTAGAAACAACCATATCAACAAAATAGCTGCCTATAAATGCAAAAAAATTCATATCATATATAGATGCGCTCTACCCTGTTTCCTATTCCGGTCATTATTTCATAGGGAATTGTTTCGGCAAGTTTTGCAAGATTCCACGCGGTTATAGATTTTTCGCCATTCTTGCCGATTATGGTAACTTTATCGTAAAGTTCCGCATCTATTCCGTTTATATTAACGATTATGGCATCCATCGATACGACACCTACCAGAAATGCGCGTTTTTGATTGATCAGCACGCTGGCTTTGCTTGAGAGTACACGCATTATGCCGTCTTCGTATCCGATTGGAATAATTGCAACAGTCGTATCTACCGGAGCGCTCCAGGTACCGTTATATCCGACTGTTTCACCTTTTCTGATATGTTTGATCATAAGTATATAAGAGGTAAACTCAAATGACGGCTCAAGTTTTAATGACAAGTCAAAAGGGTCGACGCCGTAAAGAGCAAGTCCTATTCTGATATCGGTAGCATATTCAGATTTTAGTCCCTGCATAACCGTACTGCTTGATGAAATATGCACTATCTCCGGTTCAATACCGTTCTCTTTCAGCCTTTCAATTGTTCTGTCAAATCTGTCAATCTGAAACGGCGCGCTATTTTTATCGGAAATATGCGAATAAAGCCCTTTGATATTTATATTGCTTATCTGTTTATAAAAATTTATAAAATCGTCCAGCTCTTCTAATTTTATACCCCATCGGTTCATTCCGGTATCAATTTTGAGGTGCACATCTGCAGTTTTACCGACGGTGATCAGAAAGTTGGAAATATCTTTTAAATTTTCTATACTATGAATAGATGGTGTTATGTCGTTTGCGATTATCTCTTTTATCCTGTTCGGCAAAATCGGCAAAAGAATTAAAATCGGCTTTTTTATTCCGGCTTTTCTAAGTTCCAATGCTTCATCAGCCGTTGTAACCGCGAAAGCCGAGAGCTTTTCTTCTGCTTCTATGGCTTTAGATACTCCGACTGCACCCAACCCGTATGCATTTGCCTTAACCACGGCAATCAAGCTGCGATTATATGATAAATCGATAAGCATTCTTAGATTGTGACGTAATTTTTCTTTATATACATAAACTGTTGCGTGCATCGGCGTTATATTAAACAAATAACGCCGAATGTCAATTATTACAAGATGCTTGATATTTTTTACGGTTTAATTATACTGACAGATGCGTATTAAAACGCTGTTGATAAAGACCAA
>CAZPBP010000083.1:0-5768 GCA_964584845.1 uncultured Hippea sp. | reverse complement strand
CGTGCCGGAATATGTTCTTGTCCGACATGCACTGTTATAAATAGTGTCAAATCATCAAAACGAAAGATTTTACATCCGGAAGAAGAAAAAACCGGCAGTATTGAGTAATCGCTGCGATTCGGAAAACCGTGAATGCAGCAAGACGGGGCAAACGTATCAATAGGCAATAATGATATTTTTATACTATCGCTTTAACATACGGGTTAACTCAGTTACTATGTACTTTAAATTGTAGAAGATCCTTTACTTGTTTTACATACTCATACTCTGTTATTACCGCTGAAACTGTGTTTGGTGTGCAGTGGTCTCATAATATTTGAAACAGTTGAAATATCTGCAAACCGGTATTTATTTTGTGCACCTAACCGTTACATTCGTTACATTCGCTTCAGTTATGGTTCCGCTTCCGTTTGAGACCGTGCAGCTCTGTTCTGCAGGATGTGTCAAAATAGTCACATTATAATTTGACCCATCAGCAAGTGCAGTGGTAAAAACAAATGAACCGTCTGATGTTATAATTAAGTTATTTCCATAATTATTCTGCAAGATTAATCCGATTCCCGCAAGCCCGCTTACCGTCCCACCTACGGTGTAAGTGGAAGTGTTATAAGTGGAAGCGCTGCTTTCTCTATAGACTGTTGTTGCAATCGTCGAACCGGAGTTTGTTGTATTGCTGCTGCAGCCGTTGAGAAAGCTTACAAAAAATATCAATAAAAATACTGATAAAAATCCCTTAAAAATCCTCAATTGTTCCTACCTGTTTTTGATTTCTAACGACTTTATTAATCTTGCCCAAATCAGAAAACATATCTTAAAAAACCTGATATATTATGCTATATATTTGATGTGATGTCAACTATCACTTTCAATCTGTACGCGCAAAGTTGTAATGTTCGCTTTTTAAATTATCCTCTGACCTTACACACTCAAAAGCGGAAATTACATAAAAGCCTTCTTAATAACAGAGTATGCAAAAAGATTATATCAAATTATACATTATGAGACCACTGCACAATAAGCGTCAATGGTTATACAACAGCAACAGATTTATCGGCAATGATGAATGAATCGTTAAGTCATGGTCAAGTGACACGATTTTTGTCAAAATTAAATCGTTTTGCTCTTTAGGGTGAAGCTGATTATCAGAGACAATCAAATTGCTTTTTCTGAGTTGCAACGGTTGAAGGGTGCGCAAGGTCGGTTATTGAGGGATATTTTCTATTGTTTGAATTTTTTGTCATCTGTTTCGTACTCTTTTAGTTTATTTCTCAGTGTTCTTGATGTTACACCTATCATTTCTGCGGCTTTTGTTTTGTTTCCGTTGCATTTTTCTAAAGCTTTGTAAATTAACTTTTTTTCCATATCGGCAAGTGGTATTACGGAAAATTTTTCCTCCTTGATATCGGTAGAATATGTACCATGAAGAAAAATATCACTTTTTGTCAACAGTTTATCGTCCGAAAGAGCAACTGCCCGTTCTATAACATTTTCCAATTCTCTCACATTGCCCGGCCATGAATAATTTTTCAGCATTTCCATAGCATCGTTGTCGATAGATTCGGCAGCTCTCTTAAACTTAGATGCATATTTTTTTAAAAAATAGTCGGACAAAGTTGCTATATCGCCTTTTCTATGTCTCAATGGCGGTATGGTGATTGTTAAAGCATTGATTCTGTAAAAAAGATCTTTTCTTATTTTTTTTTCTTTAATGGAATCTTTTATATCTCTATTTGTGGATGATATAAAACGAAAATTAACCGGAATGATCTTTTTGCCTCCAATTCTTACGATCTCCTTTTCCTGAAGAACTCTCAACAGTTTTGCTTGAAGATTACCCGGCATTTCTGTAATTTCATCGGCAAAAAGTATCCCGTTTGAAGCCTCCTCAAATTTTCCCTCTTTCATGCCGACTGCATCGGTAAAGGCACCTTTTTCATAGCCGAACATTTCACTCTCAAATAAATTTTCAGGAACAGCAGAACAGTTTATAGCCACAAAAGGCGTCTGCTTATCTGAATCGTTCATCAGGGTATGAATATAACGAGCTATTACCTCTTTTCCTGTTCCGCTTTCTCCGCACAAAAGTACCGGCATGTCGGTGTCGGCCACTTTTTTGAGCATATTTTTAATTTTCAACATATCCGGTGAATTTCCTATAAATTTATCCTTTATAATATTATTTTCGTATTTCACAAAACGTGCAGCCCTATCTATGGCTTCTTTCAATATTTTATTGTTAAACGGCTTAAGAATAAAATCTGATGCACCAAGTTTGAATGCCTCTACTGCAAGCGTCACACTTCCGTATGCCGTAACCAAAATTACAGGCATGTCGGAAAATCGTTTCCTTATTTTTTTCAATAGATCTACGCCGTTCATTTCAGGCATTCTGATATCGCTTATCACAACGTTGATTGAATCATCAAGAATACTTAACGCAGCGTTGCCGTCGCCAGCGAGAGCAGATTCATACCCAAACTTTTTTATTGCCGCTGCCAATGCTTTTCTCATCTGATGGTTGTCATCTACAATTAATACTCTCATTTCTCTCCTTTTTACGGGTGTAATTATCTAAGAGACCGGCCAATTTGAACTCTCATATCCAAAACGTTTAGAATTAATAAAAGTGTCCTGTGGTCTTTGCTTGTTCGGCAAACGGGATAATTATTTTAAAATATCTGAAAATCCAAAATAATAATATCCTGTCGTATAGATTATCCGAATGAAAGCCGGCAATTTGTGTAATATCAAAAATAGCCGTAAAAATTATTCTAACATAATTTGATGAGATCATAGCTTATGTATCAAATTTATATTTTTTATTCAAATAAATCATCTGAATTCGATTTCTTGACAGTTCTTGCATAGCACATTACAATACAATTAGTATAATTGATCTGTTGCGGAAGTCAATTGCCGATATTGGGAAATGACTGAGCTGAAGATGATATGGTGTGAAAAATGCCGCATGGAACAATTGTTGCTAACTATTTAAGAAATAGAGTAAGGAGGCGGCTTTGTTAAACAGCAAAATATACAATATTCTGGCTGCTCAGATGAGAGAGCAGATAGTTAGAATTGACCTCACATCATCCAACATTGCAAATATAGATACACCCGGATACAAAGCAAGAAGGATTGCGGATGCAAATAGCGGATTTAATAACGATCTTATGCTTAAACTAACATCATTAAGACATATTCAGCCATCATCCGGACAAACATATCATATTATCAAGAGTAATGGTATTGCAAGAAATGACGGCAATAATGTTAATATGGAAAAAGAGATGGTAAATATTGCAAGAGCTAAGGAAAAATACTCTCAGATCTCTTCTATTTTGAGATTCAAGCTGCATTCGATAGATGCGTTACTTGATCAGTTGGGGAGGGTATAGCAATGATAAAGGCTTTTGAGATTGCAGCAAGCGGACTGACCGCTGAGCGATTAAGAATGGATATCATATCATCCAATATAGCAAACAGCAATACGGTTAAAACCGAGGATGGGGGTCCGTACAGAAAGCGATCGGTAGTATTTGAGGCAGTTCCGTTTAAAAATTATCTGTCAAAAGTAAAGGTTGCCGATGTGATAAGAGACGATAATCCTCCGAAGCTAAGGTATGAACCAAATAATCCTTTGGCAGATAAAAACGGATATGTTAAATATCCCGATATTAATCCTATCATTGAGATGACTGATATGATTGAAGCTATGCGTGCGTATCAGGCAAATTCATCTGTGATAGATGCCGCTAAAAGTATTGTTAAAGATACGCTTTCGGTGCTTGGCTGAAATAGCAATCAATGCACAAATAGGTAAACATAAAGATAGTAAACGGTATGACCGGCTATTACAATAAAGAATGTGTGCGAAGGCAAGGAGGAGATCATAGATGGATAATGTAAATAAAATTAACGGTGCAGCATTAGTTGATCCTCTCAATAAGCAATCTATATCTAAAGGAAACGGTTTTGGGAAAATTCTTGAGGATTCCATAGAGAAGGTAAACAAATTGCAGCAGGAAGCCGATAATTCTGTAAAAAAGATTGTAGAAGGTAAAGGGGATGACATAGTCGGCACTGTTCTTGCGCTTGAAAAGGCTGATCAATCGCTGAAATTAATGACAGAAGTTAGGAATAAAGTCATAGCGGCGTACAATCAGGTAATGCGCATGCAAGTATGAATTGAATGAACTTTAGCCTTTTATTGCAAGAGATTGGCAAGCTATTCAAAAATTTATCAACAGCCCAAAAGGTTGTTTTAACATTTTTCGTTACATTGCTGTTTGCAGGATTGATTGCACTTTCATTTATGTCCGGTAAAGGACAATATTCACTTTTATACTCAGGCCTAACGCCATCTGATGCATCTAAGGTTACCGTCGAGCTGAAATCGCTGCATATTCCATATAAGCTTGCGAATGAGGGAAGCGTGCGTGTGCCCTCCGACAAAGTTTATGAAGCAAGAATGGAGCTTGCATCAAAAAATCTTCCATCCGGAGGTGTCGTCGGCTTTGAATTATTTGATAAATCAAATTTTGGAATGACGGATTTTGTACAAAATATAAATTACCAGAGGGCGCTTGCGGGGGAGCTTACAAGGACAATAAATAGTTTGAACGAAGTTCAAAACAGCAGAGTTCAGATTGCCATACCCAAACCGTCGATTTTTGTTTCAGAGCAGAAAAAGTCTACGGCAAGTGTTGTAGTTTCGCTGAATAATCCCATTTCTTCATCGCATGTCAGGGCAATTCAACATATCGTTGCCTCAGCCATACCGGGTATGACAGTCGGAGACGTTACGGTTGTCAGCTCAGACGGTACAATGCTGAGCAATTCAAAAGGGCAAGCCATAGATGATGAAAAGATTCAGTATCAGAAACAGCTTGAGCAACTGCTCGAGAATAAGGTAAGCAGACTGCTTGCTTCAATTGTAGGAAAAAAGTTTTCTATTGCTATAAAAGTTGATACCGATTTCAACAAGATAAATCAGCAATCGATAGTCTATGATCCCAACTCTGTTCCTGTTAGTGAGCAATCTACAACTGAAAAAAACAGCAAAGTTGTAACTTCCGGGGTTCCGGGCGTAGTCTCTAATATTACTTCGACTCCATCAGTTCAATCGAAGCTGTTTCCTTCATCATCAAAAGAAAAAGTTACAACAAATTATGATGTCGGCAAAACGGTAACGAAAAGCAGTAAAGAACCTGGAAGAATAAAGCGCATCAGCGCAGCTGCTGTTGTTGATGGAACTTATATTATGAAAAATGGAAAACTGATATATCAAAAGCGGTCTGCTTCACAGATGAATGAAATACAAAATCTTATTGCTTCAGCCATTGGTTATGATAAAGATAGAGGTGATCGACTTACAGTAGCAAATATTCAATTTAAATTACCCAAAATTCAACCTGTAGTGAAAACTAATGCAATATCGAATATTTCTAACAAAATGAATCAATTTGCCGTACCCTTGCGCTATTTTTTGAGTTTAGTTATTCTTATTATTCTATATTTGTTTGTTGCAAAACCTCTGATTAAAAATCTCTCCAGACCGATTGCAGCGACATCCGAAAGGATAGATTCAACTATTGTCGGAAAAAGAGTGTCGGATATTGAAAATAAGGTAAGAAGAGAGTTGGATGTCGAATCACGATTGACTGTGGCTCAGATAAAAGAAAAACAGGTAAATGAAAATATCAAAAAAGAGGTTGATACTGCACCTGAGATTGCCGCAAATATTGTTAAAGACTTGATAAATGAAT
>CAZPBP010000082.1:0-5774 GCA_964584845.1 uncultured Hippea sp. | reverse complement strand
TGCGTTACCGATCAAGAATCAATTTTTGTTATGCCTGAGATTGTTTCACTTCGGCCTGCAACAGCTTTTAACGTTTACCTAAAATTACAATATAAGATAAAGATTCTGTTCAACGTGTCGTCTATCAAGTAAAGTGAGTTTGAAATTATCATTGTCAAGAAGAAAAAATAGGTTATTATAATAGTAATGGACCTTCATCAATATCTTGACATATTAGATAAAAAGAATGACCTTGCGGTTGTAGATACTTCGGCTTCTGTCAATCAGGAGATTCCCTATATAGCATCCGAAACAGTAAAAAAAGGCGGAAAGGCATTACTTTTCAAAAATCCGTCAGGCTACAAAATTCCGGTTGCAATGAATCTGTTCGGAAGCAGAGAAAGAATAAATATAATTATGCGCGGAGATCTTGAGCATCAGGCAGAAAGAATTAGAGAACTTCTCTCTTTTTCACCGCCATCGGGAATGCTTGACAAGATGCGAATGGCATACAAGCTTAAAAAATTAGCAGATTTTACTCCAAAAATGATCTCGAGAGCAGCTTTCAAACAGGTACACACAGATGATATCAAAGATATTCCCGTTACTACAAGCTGGCCGCTGGATGGCGGAGCCTTTGTAACTTTGCCTCTTGTTATAACAAGAAATCCGGTCACGGGAAAACTCAATTGCGGAATGTATCGAATGCAGATTTACGACAATCGAACAACCGGAATGCATTGGCAGATTCATAAAAACGGAGCCTCGCATTTTGCCATCGCAAAAAAAATGGGCAAAAGTAAAATTGATGTTGCGGTAGCATTGGGCGGAGATCCTATCTTGACATACGCAGCTACAGCTCCTCTACCTGAGGATACGGGCGAATTTCTTTTTGCCGGGTTTCTGAGAAATGAGGCTGTCGGGCTTGTTCAATGTGAGAACTCCGATCTCGCCGTTCCGGCATCCTCTGAAATTGTAATAGAAGGCGAGGTGTCGCTGAATAATCTGAGAGAAGAAGGACCATTTGGTGATCATACCGGATATTATTCGTGGAAAGACAAATATCCCGTGTTTCGAATAAAAGCGGTATACAGAAAAAAAGATGCAATTTATCCTGCAACGGTTGTAGGAAAACCAATCATGGAGGATGCGTTTTTGGGGCTGGCCACAGAAAGACTTTTTCTTCCTATGCTGCAAAAGGTGATCCCGGAAATCGTCGATCTCCATCTTCCGCCATACGGCTTGTTTCATAATCTTGCATTTGTTTCGATAAAAAAAAGGTTTCCCGGACAGGCACGCAAAACAGCATACGGATTATGGGGGATGGGAATGCTGTCTCTCACAAAGATGATAATTATTTTGGATGAAAATGTTGATGTCCACAATATAAATGAGGTGATATGGAGAATCGGCAACAATAGTGATCCGGTCAGAGATTCATTCTTTTTGAAAGGTCCTCTTGATGCACTGGAGAATGCGTCTGAGAATGCTCTTTACGGAGGAAAGATGGGACTTGATGCAACAAAAAAGCTTCCGGAAGAAGGACTCTCGAGGTTTATACCTCCTGAAGTTGAACCGGATAAATCGATCGCAAAGCTTGTTCAAAAAAGATGGAAAGAGTATAAAATAGGCCTGAAATAAGGAGGCAAAATGAATTTAATTTTCAGCAGCAAGGGTATTGAACTTACAGAGGCAATGAAGCAATATGCCGCAAAAAAGTTTGGTAAAATTGAAAAGATTTACCCGAAAATATCTGAAATTAAGATAAATTTCAGAGTAGAAAAATATAGACAGATTGTTGATGCAGTTACAAGTTTAGGACAGGAAACCATAAAGATAAGCAAGGAGTCAAAAGATATTTACGGCTCTACTGATATGGCATACGATCTTTTTGAACGAAAAATTAGAAGGTTTAAAGAAAAACTTTCAAGCGGCAAAAATACCCCAAACATACAACCGAATAAAAAAACTGCAAGCAACAGATTAATTTATAAATCTTATACAATAAAGCCGATGCATATTGAAGACGCCTTAATGAAACTGGATTCAGATGACAAACCGTTTGTCGTATTCGAAAATGCAGAAACGCTCAAAACATCAATACTATATAAAGATAAAAATGAAAGAGTCTGTATTATAGAGACGGTATGATGATATTAGCCGGTAAAATATTTATAAGATAATATGATTTTGCTATATTATGTCTGATAAACTTATACTTCTTACCGGCTTGTCCGGATCCGGCAAAAGCAGCTTAATAAGCCTGCTTGAGGATACCGGTTTTTTTACAATAGAAAATCTGCCGTTTTCAATGATAAATCTCCTGAGCACAAAAGATTACAGGGATACTCCGGTGGTCGTTGTAAGCGATATTCGTGATCTTGCATTTATTGAAGATAGAGACAAACTCAATGATCTGATTGAAAAATTTAGCGGAAAAATTTTGTTTATGACAACCAGATCAGATGTACTTTTGTCGCGTTTCAGACAAACAAGGAGAATACATCCTCTTACGGTACTTAAAAATCTCAATCTAAAGGATGCAATGAAAAAAGAGCGGGAGCTGTTAAGCCCTATACAAAAAAAGGCCGATATATTACTTGATACATCTTTAATGAATCTGTCCGATCTTAAAAGATGGGTCAAAAAGCAATTTTCCAGCTACAAAAATACTCTGTTTCGAATATCAATAGTATCATTCGGCTACAAGTTTGGAATTCCCCCGGAAAGTGATCTGGTATTTGATGTAAGATTCCTGCCTAATCCATACTTTGAAAAGTCGTTGAGAAAAAAAAGCGGGCTTGACAAATCCGTTCAGCAATGGATGCAGCAATCTCCGCTTACCGATCAACTGAAACGGAAACTATCCGCTTTTATCAGTTATCTGATTGAACAATACAAGCAGGAAGGAAAAAAATATTTAACTATTTCAATAGGCTGCACGGGAGGAAGACACAGATCTCCATTTATTGCAACCTACGTAAAAGAGTTCCTGGAAAGTAAAGAATATAAAGTCGACATATACCATAAGGATATAGACAAAAATTATGAGCAATAATCTACTTGACTGTCGGTCAATAACAAAAGATACAGTAGAAAGAATTATGAAAAAAGCTGCAAATTACAAGAACGACTTTATAAATAAACGGCTTCTGCCTGAACTTTCCGGTAAAACCGTTTTTATGCTGTTTTTAGAACCGTCAACACGCACAAGATGTTCTTTTGAGATGGCAATAAAGCGTCTCGGTATGATACCGATAAATATATACGGCAGTTTTTCAAGCATAACAAAAGGAGAAACGCTTGAGGATACTATTTTGAATCTATCGAAGATGCATCCGTCTGCATTTGTTATAAGACATCAAGATTCCGGTATCTGCTGCCGATTATTAGATATTACCGATATCCCGATTATAAATGCCGGAGACGGAACTCATGCTCACCCATCTCAAGCACTGCTTGATCTTTTTACTATATTGAAAAAAAAAGGTATCGTTAAAGGTCTTAATGTGTCTATTATAGGGGATATATTATCAAGCAGAGTGGCAAAATCAGACAGCGAACTGCTGACAAAAATGGGATGCAGTGTAACACTGTTTGGACCGGCCACAATGCTTCCCGAGCATTCGTACATGCCGAATGTAAAGATAGCAGGCAGCATGAAAGAGGCGATGAGTGAAAAAGATGTTATAATACTTCTTAGAATTCAGCTTGAAAGAAACAGCGGAGGCAACATCTTTTCACTTAATGAATATCATAAACATTTTGGAATTAATCAGAAAATGATAGAGGAAAAAACAATTATTATGCATCCGGGCCCGTTCAATAGAGGAGTCGAATTGTCGTCTGATATATTGAAATTAGATAATATCGAGATATTTAATCAGGTTGAAAACGGCGTTTTCGTTCGCATGGCCATATTCTGGTGGATAATATCCGGCAGTCACAAAAAGGAATAACTCCTGCAGATTGAAATCTATTCTCAAAAACCTACATTCAATGTCATCTTAGTTAACAACGGGAGGCTGTTTTGAAAAGCATAGACAGTTTATCGGAAGATCATGCCGAGGTATTGAAAATACTTGAAGCCTTTTATCAAAACATAGAAAAAATTGAAGACGGTAAAGATATAGACCGGAAAAATGTAGAAGAAATTCTTTGTTTTTTTAACTCGAAATTTTGGCTTCATTTTGACAAGGAAGAACAAACGGTTTTTCCCGAACTCTCAATATATATAGGTGGAGGCGGCAAACCTTCCGGTCCTGTTGTTGCCATGCTCGATGAGCATCAGATGCTGAGAGAATCTAATAAAAAAATGCAATCGGCGTATAAAAATTTTGAAGCCAACAGTAATATTTTTACAAGTGAAGCAAGAAACTTCACAGGTCTGTTGCGCCGGCATATAAGGATGGAGGAAGAAATGCTGTTTCCTATGGCAGCCGGCTCGCTTGATCATTCTTTAGATGGTGAATGGCTGAAAATATTTGAGCTTATTGAGAGAAACGCCGACATCTCATAAACGCAGCATAATGAGACCACTGCACAATAAACAAATTCACAGCTTATTGTGCAGTGGTCTCAAGATCCTTTTGCGCTATTTCAGTCTATTTTAATATTTTCTGCTTACTATGGTTTGCTGTAATTCTGCTATAGCCTTGGTAGGATTTAGTTCTTTTGGGCAAGCCGGTATACAGTTCATAATCGTATGGCATCTCCAGACACCATGCTTGTCATTAAGAATATCAAGACGTTCATCTTTGCCCTCATCGCGAGAATCAAGAACAAAGCGTGCTGCACTTATCAGCGCAGAAGGTCCAAGATAATCGGGATCAGCCCAATATGACGGACAAGAACTTGAGCAGCAAGCGCACAAGATACACTCGTAGATTCCGTTAAGTTTATTTCTATCTTCAATGGATTGAAGTCTTTCTTCGCCCGGAGGTGGAGTTTTTTCAATTAAATATGGTTTTACTACATAATACTTATTGAAGAAATCAGTCATATCGCATACAAGATCCTTGACAATCGGAAATCCTGGAAGCGGCCTTATCGTAATAACACTGCTTTTTAGATCGGAAATATGCGTCATACACGAAACCATATTAATACCGTTGATATTCATTCCGTCGGAGCCGCATACTCCTTCTCTGCAGCTTCTGCGATATGACAACGTTCCGTCCTGTTCCCACCTTATCTGGTTTAGTCCATCAAGAATCATCATCCCGTCTTTTCTATATTCTACCTCATAATCTTCATAATGCTCTTTTTTGTCGGCATCAGAGCTAAATCGCTGAATCTTAAATATAATTTTATCGCCTACGGCTAATGACATCTGTCTGCCTCCTCAGTAAACACGTTTTTTAGGTTGAAATGTAGGAGCTGTAAGCGGTTTCATATGAACCGGTTTGTACTTAATGTCAACCTTATCATTGTTTAAGAAGGTTAGGGTATGCTCTAACCACTCCTTATCATTGCGTTCAGGATAATCATCCCTGTAATGCGCCCCTCTGCTTTCAGTTCTGTTAAGAGCTGCTGCCGTTCCAATAAGAGAAATATCGAGAAGTGATCCTAATTCCAGAGTTTCGATCAAATCAAGGTTGAAAGACAATCCCTTATCCTGTATTCCAACTTTCCTGTACTTTTTTCTCAAATCAGCCAAAACATCCATCTGGCGTTTTATGCTGTCCTCTGTTCTAAATACACCCATATTGGTTGACATACTATCGCGCAATTTTTCCAATACCTCATCCATTCTGACGCTGCCTTCGGAATCAAACAGATTTTGTATCTTTTTG
>CAZPBP010000081.1:0-5789 GCA_964584845.1 uncultured Hippea sp. | reverse complement strand
GATTCATCGGCTTCAGCCACAAGATATTTTCCGTTACCTGCCATCAGATTTGTTCCGGTACTATTTACAATCCCCCCGATTATGGAAACCGGTGAAAGACCGGAATTTTCCAGAATTTTAGCTATCATTGAGCTTATTGTAGTTTTTCCATGAGAACCGCTAACGGCAATACCGTAATAACCTTCCATCACCAGCGAAAGCACCTTTCCCCGTTTAAGAAGCGGCAGCGAACGGGCAATACTGCAGTCAAGTTCGGGGTTTCCTTTTTTTATCGCTGAGGAATAAATAACCTGAGCATTTAAGGGAACCTGATCGCTATTGTGACCGATAAAAACAGGCATTCCATAACTACGTAATTTTTTAGTCATAGAGGTTTCTTTAATATCCGAGCCCATCACTTTGTAGCCGTTTTTAAAAAGCAGCTGAGCTAATCCGCTCATTCCTATGCCGCCTATACCGATAAAATAAGTAGGCCTTTCCGGCTCAATGGATCTATACAAAATCTGCTGCATAATAACACCTTATTAATCTATTTGATAATTTTCTGATCTCCGGCAATCTTCTGCATCTTTTATCAGCGAGAGAACATCGATAAAATAATGGACATCCTTCATTCGGCATAGAATCATCATTTGTAATTTTATATCCGACTTCTCTGTCATAAGAAGCAGCTCCCGCAAGCAGTTTCGTATACGGGTGAAACGGATTTTCGACTACCCCGTAATCTCCATACTCCATGAGATAGCCATTGTACATAACAGCTATCTTATCGGAACCCTCAAGTGATGCAAAGTCATGAGTTACCAGAAGCAGCGAGGTTTCTTTTTCATCTTTTAATCGATAAAGCAACTTCAATATCCTTTTCTTAAGCGGTTTATCGAGAGAGGTAGTAGGCTCATCGGCCAGTATAAGCAGAGGATTGCCCGATAACGCCATAGCAATAAGTATTCTCTGTTTTCTTCCACCTGAAAGCTGATGCGGATAGAGTTCTAAAACAGAGTCATCCTCACCGCATATCTTTATAAGACCGCTGACGTCAATATCCCCCGCTATCTCTTTTATTTGATGAGAAATTTTATAAACAGGATCAAGTGCATCGTTCGGATCCTGAGGAATATACGAAATCGGACCTTTTCTCAATGCTCTTTTTTGTTCGTTATCAATGTAAGTCAAATTTCTGCCGTCAAAAATCAGATCGCCATTAATTTTTGCCCCATAATTTATTCCAAGAATCGATTTTATAAAGACGGATTTCCCTGATCCGGTCTCTCCTATTAAACTGAGCGCTTCTCCTTTGGCAATATTCATTGAGAACCCGTGCAGCACCTCATTTTCGCCAAATGAAACCGAAAGATTTTTTACTTCTAAAACCGCTTTCAAGGCATCTTAAAAAATTTCAGAATTTTTTATATAGCCGGCTTTTCTCAATTCCATATATTCAATAAGTCTTTTTTTGATTGCATCATCTGAAACAGCCAAAATTCTGGCAGCCAGTAGTGCAGCATTAACAGCTCCATCAACCGACACTGCCGCAACGGGAGTTCCGGGAGGCATCTGTATCGTTGAAAGCAGAGCATCTACTCCGCCAAGAGTTGAAGATACCGGAACGGCAATAACGGGGATCAACGTCATAGATGCGGTAATTCCCGAAAGATGGTTGGCCATCCCTGCTGCAGTTATAACAACCTTAATGTTGCTTCGACCAAGCTTTTTAATATATTCAATTGTTCTCTCAGGCATTCTATGTATGGAACTTATAAAATATTCATAGCCTATATCTATTTTATCAAGCAGATCACCGGCCTTTTTCATAAGTTCAAGATCAGATTTGCTGCCCATAACTATCGAAACCACCACGTTACTATTTTTCATTTTTTGTTATCCCCAAAACCTTATCTGCTATGTCATGCCGATAGTAGATTCCGTCAAAATTAATTTTAGAAAGCGCATCATATGCCTTTTTTTTTGCATCTTTTAGTGTATCGGCCGCAGCCGTTACGCCAAGCACTCTTCCGCCGTTTGTAACCGTCTCACCCTCTTTTAAAACAGTTCCGGCATGAAATACGACAGCTCCATTTTGCTCGGCTTCTTTAATTCCTCTTATCGGCTTACCCTTTTGGTACCTGCCCGGATATCCTCCGGAAGCGGCAACAACACATACGGCATATTTATCAAGCCAGAGATCCTTATAGACAGACAGTCTGCCTTGCGCAGCATCCGCCATGATTCCTGCAAGATCGCCCTTAAAAAGTGCCATTTGGGGCTGCGTTTCAGGATCTCCAAATCTGCAGTTGAATTCAAGCAAACAAGGATTGCCGTCAACAATCATCAAACCTGCATAGAGTATGCCTCTGTAGTCTATGTTTTCACGATGAAATCCTTCAAGCGCTCTTTCGATAACCTCTTTTTTGATTCGTTCCTCAAGTATCTTATCTACCAAAGGAGTAGGAGCGTAGGCACCCATTCCTCCCGTATTAGGACCTTTATCGTTATCATAAACAGCCTTGTGATCCTGAGACGCCGGCATAGGCACAAAACTATCGCCGTCAGTCATAACTATATAAGAAACCTCCTGTCCTACAAGTTTTTGTTCAATTACCACTCTGCTGCCTGAGTCTCCGAATTTCTTCTCAATCATAATGGCATTAAGGGCTTCTACCGCTTCATCTGTTGAGTTTGTTACAAAAACACCCTTCCCTGCTGCAAGACCATCAGCTTTAATCACCCAACTACCGCTATTCTCCTTCAAAAATCGCCTTGCTTTCTCATAATCATCAAACAAGACAAACTCGGCAGTTGAAATTCCGTTCCGCTGCATAAACTGTTTGGCAAACAGTTTACTGGATTCAATTTTTGCTCCGGCAGATTGAGGACCAAAAACCAAACATGTTCCATCAAGATAATCCGCAATTCCTGCAGCCAAAGGCGCCTCAGGACCTACTATAGCCAGATCAATCCCTGTATCTTGTATAAAATTCCTGATTGCTGCAAAATCCAGCGGATCTATATTAACATTGGATGTTATGGCAGCAGTGCCGGCATTACCGGGAGCACACCACAGATTGTTTGCCGATTCAGATCTTTTAAGCTGCCACGCTATTGCATGTTCCCTTCCGCCCGAACCTAAAATAAGAATATTCATTGTTTCCCCTTTACAATCTCATACGGTTATTCATTTTTCGTCATTGCCAAAAAAACCATAGCAGATGAATCGATCTTGAAACGCAGCTCTTTGTTTTGCAGCACATCAAAATCGCAGTTATCTTTTTCATTTATCGACAAATAGAAAACCTATCAACAATCTCTTAATGCCTAAAATGTCTTATCTCGGTAAAAATCATCGAAATACCGAGTGCATCGGCTTTATCTATAACAAGCTGATCTCTAATAGAACCTCCGGGCGTTATAATGGCAGCTATTCCATAATCTGCAGCAACTTCTATTGAATCGGGAAATGGAAAAAATCCATCTGATGCCATAGCGGCACCTCTGAGATCAAATCCGCTTTGCTCAGCTTTCATAGCTGCAATTTTCACCGAATCAATGCGGCTGACCTGGCCGGCGCCGACACCTATCAATGTCTGATTCTTCACATAAACAATCGCGTTGGATTTTGCATATTTAACCATCTGCCAGCTGAATGCAATATCTTTTTTGAGTAATTCTGTCGGTTTAATTTTTGTTACAACCTTAAAATTATCAAATTGATCATCGCTTTGATCAAAATCGCTCACCAAAAAACCGCCTCTAACGCGTTTGAAGTTATAATTTTCAGTTATTTTCAACATTTCAGGAAATCTTATAATTCTCAAATTCTTTTTTGTCTTTAACAGCTTCAACGCATTTTCGGAAATATCGGGAGCTGCAACAACCTCATAAAATCGCTTTATCAACTCTGAGGCAAGCACACTATCTATGGTTTTATTAAATCCGACCAATCCTCCAAACGCCGATACAGGGTCGGTCGATAACGCCTTTTTATAAGCATCTGCCATAGAATAACCAATTGCCGCTCCGCAAGGATTAGCATGCTTCAATATTACGCAAAAATTTTCATTTCCGTAATCCGAAACCATTTGCCACAAGGTATCAATCTCAGCAACATTATTGTATGAGAGTTGTTTTCCGCCGAGAATCTCCAGGTCGGATAATCCTGGACCGACAAAGTCCACATCTTTATAAAAACATGCCGTCTGATGAGGATTTTCCCCATACCTAAGGTCGTTAATTTTTTCAATTCTAAGCAGCTTTTTTTCAGGAAATTGTTTCTCTCTGTTAAACCGGTTCAATATTGCCGAATCATAGAATGCCGTAACAGCAAACGTATCGCTTGCAAACAATTTTCTCGCAGTTGCGGAAATTTCTCCGCTATTTTTCCTGAGCTCAGCTATCAAATCGTTATACTGATTCGGACTATTTACTACAGCAATTCGTTCATAATTTTTTGCAGCAGCCCTCAAAAGAGATACACCGCCTATGTCGATATTCTCTATTGCAAGTTTTTCATCATTAGTTTGACACATTTTTTCAAACGGATAAAGATTTACGATAACCAAGTCAATCGGCATAATATCGGATTTCAGCATATCAACTTTATCGCTTTCACTTCCGGTTGCCAAAATTCCACCAAAAATTTTTGGATGAAGAGTTTTGACTCTGCCGCCGAGAATTTCAGCAAATCCGGTATAATCCGAGACTGTTTTAACTTCATATCCGGCATTTTTTATCATCTTGGCTGTGTTACCTGTTGAAATTATCTCAACGCCGTATTCATTAAGCACCTTCACAAGCCGCTTGAGTCCCGACTTATCGGATACGCTGATCAGCGCCCTTTTAATCCTCATGCAAATTACCCGCCAAAATAGATTCGTTCTGCTTCATAACCTCAAGCGCGATAGACAAAAACTCATAAAGTTCAATATCGGCCTTTTCTATCTCCTTAATTGTATTTCTGTTCACTTTAGCGGCAAAACTTTTTGATTTGAACTTTTTTTTAAGCGATTTATCCTTGATAGACGAAATTCTCTTATCGGGCATCATAAGTGCGTTTGCAAAAATAAGTCCCGTAACCGTTTCGGATGCTGCAAGCACATGACTAAGCAAAGTTGTTCTTTCAATACCGAGATTCTCACCGTTATGCGCTTTTATTGCCTCGATATAACGCTTGTCAACTCCGTTTTCAGATAAAATACGCTCTGCTTCCAGACCGTGCCGTTTTGGATCCTCATTCACCAATTCGAAATCAATATCATGCAGAACGCCGGCTATGTACCATTGATCTCTGTTTTCTTTAAAACGCTCGGCAAGATGCTCCATAATCAGCCCGGATGCTATACTATGTTTTGTTAAGTAATCGCTCTTGACATATTTTTTCAGAAGTTCCGATGCATCAGTTCTTGATATCCCCATATCGCCCCCATTATTTTTTTAAGGCATAATAATAATATATGTCCATTTTCTTGATAATGTATCATCAAGTATAGATCAATAATAACATGGATTTTTCTATTTTCTATAGAATAGTTATAGTTGGCAACCGGTAATATTTCGCAAATTAAGGTTCTCATGGATTAAGTATGGAAAAGCAGAATGTTAAATCGTGATTCGTGAATAGTTGACACAAGAAAAGAGAGATTGCCGCGCACCCTTCGGGCGCTCGCAACGACTTTCCCGCTGTCACTGCGAGGCCGCGGCAATCTCAAATACCCTTTTCTTTTCTGTTTTTTAAATATTCTTGCTTACTTTTTGATTGATCAAAAAGTAAGCAAAAAATCACCGCTGTGTGAAAT
>CAZPBP010000080.1:0-5811 GCA_964584845.1 uncultured Hippea sp. | reverse complement strand
GTATCATCGGCAGTGATTATATTTGAAATTACAATATTGTTGGCTCCGGATGCTTCAAACACCAGCTCTCCGTTATTATTCGGATTAAAATTGGCAACCAGGTCCGTGTTGAGATTCGCAACAGTGCCTGTACCGCTGACTACGCTCCAATGCGAAGATCCATTTAAGTCCGTCGCAAGACCGGTAAAACTGGCAGAATTCAGATCCAAAGGGATCCCGCTTGATGAATCGTAATTATAAGTCGTTCCATTATCCGTCACGGTAAGCTTTAATGCAGATGAGGATGTAAGCGACATCTTATTATCGTCAATATCAAATGCTCCTGAAATCGAGCCGCTTCCGACAGCTAATTTGGCAAGATCTCCCGATCTTCCAACTCCAACTGCCTCACCATTCGTGTCAAACAGAACAGCAATATCATCGGAATTAACAGGATTACCATTTACATCGGTTGTGCCCTCTGCCGGACTCATTTCCGATATAGTATCTCCACCGTTAAGATTGCCCGCCATTGCAATGTTTTTTGTGATACCGGCAGGAACAGTCATATTTTGAGGTATCTTGATTCCTTTGATAGAGCTTGCCGTGTCAATCCTGTGATTGCTGTCCGCATACCATCCCTGAATAATAGCGCCTGAGGGATCTTCAAAGTTACCTGATGCATCAAATGAAAATTCCCCTGCCCTACTATAAAAATAGTTCTTTCCTCCATCAGAGCTTGAAACAAAAAATCCATCACCCTGCAAAGCCAGATCGGTACTTTTATTTGTAGATTGTATCGAACCTTGAGAAAAACTGGTTGACACAGTTGCTATAGTGTCGCCCAATCCCACCTGATGGGGATTTCTCCCTCCAATTCCTCTTGCGTTGTCGGGAGATGTTGCACCTGACAATGTATCGGACAACACATCTACAAAACTCGCCGAGCCGGCCTTGAAACCTACAGTATTGATGTTTGAAATATTGTTGCCTATTACATCCATTGCTTCTTGATGCGATTTAATACCTGCTACTGCACTCCACATCGATCTTGACATCTTTACCTCCTGTTTTTATCGTTTTAGCTGTATTGCTGTTTGAAGCATAGAATCAGCCGTTGTTATTGATTTCGAATTTGCCTGAAAACCGCGCTGCGATGTGAGCATCGCTACCAGTTCGCTCGACAAATCAACATTACTTGCCTCTAATTTTCCCGGTAAAATAGTTCCTCTTGATACTCCCGATATTCCAATATTCGGTGCACCACTGTTAACAGTTTCACTAAAAAGTGAATTTCCAGTCTTAGATAGACCTTGATTGTTTTGAAATGTTGCAATTGCTATTTTTGCAATCGGCACGGTTTTACCATTTGAATAGACACCATTTATATTACCGTTTGAATCAGTTTGGATATCGTTTAAACTTCCTGCAGAGTTGCCGTCAATACTCAAAAAAGTTGTCGCTGAATCAATTGCGAAACTTGTTAATCCGCTTGTCGTATTTCCCTCAAATGCTCCGCTGTCGGTATTCCATAGATTCAGCATTATCGATTGAGCTGTATTTGACCCTGAAGGTGTATAATTTATTGTAGGTGATAAGGTTGTTCTAAGCATTGTTCCATCGGGATTAAATTCTATAGATCCTGAATTACCGGTAAGTGCACCTGATGCATCACCAAGATTAGCCTGCCGGTTCCATGTTGTATCTGAAGCTCTCCTAAAATCGATGTCAAGCAGATGTTTACTGCCCGATGCATCATAAAAATAGGCATGAACACTATGAGCAGCTGCATAAAACGGTTGAGTTGAAACAGCCCGGCCGCTTACTGCCGTTCCGCTGAGATTTTCCATTATTGTATCGAATTCAGCTTCAGGCTGACTGCCCGGAATAATAGAGACTGCTATGTCGCTGCTCCCTGAATTGCTTATCACAATTTTCCCATTTGCTATAGAAACATCCGATGAAGGATTGCCCGTGTCGGAGGCATAAACAGATCCGATTTTATTTGTCAGATCTCCTAATGTTGAAAAATCCGTTCCATAAGTAAGTGTCGTATATGGCAAACCCCCATCAAAGCTGATCTTTAGATTATCGCCGGCTGTTATTGGAATTCTTTTTCCATTATCATCAAATAGAAGCGATAGATTGTCTCCTGCAGCAGCACTGCTTTTCTCTGTTATCTGATCGCCGCTATTCAGATTTGCGCTTATTTTTGCCTGACTTGTCTGAACTGCGGGAAGAATCCGGAAATCTGAGATATTTATCGGCGAAAGTGTGCCTGTAGGCGACCCCGAAGAATCGATGGGGATATCGTAACCGCCGTCAATCGGTTCAGCCATCCATCCCATAACAATATTGCCGTTTTCATTTACAAAATTTGCATTTGCATCAAATGAAAAATCGCCGGCTCTTGAATAAAATATTTTAGATGTTCCTTTTTTATCGCCCAGCCCCTCGAGAACAAATAACCCATTTCCATCAACTGCAGCTGCTGTCGGATTGGCACTCTCAAGCAATGCACCCTGAGAAAAATCTGTGTCCGTATAAGCCACAGAATCACCGATTCCGACCTGAGATGGGTTTGCAGAATTGCCTATTACCTGTTGATATACCATATCATAAAAATTTACACTGCTTTTCTTGAAGCCGACAGTGTTGAGATTTGCAAGATTATTTGAGATTGTATCAAGCCCCACTTCTCTTGAGTACAGACCGTTTGCTCCTGTATACAGTGCACCAATCATTTGGAGGCAGTCACGACTGCATTGTACAATGCAGATACATCATTAAGATCAAGTGTTGCGCCTGTGTTGGTATGTAAAACCACCTTATCGCCAATTCTCCCAATTCCCGTTACTATGCCGGAATCCTTTGTAAGGTTTACAGATTGACCATCTGAACCGGCCGCTACAAAACTTATGCTATAAGAGCCGTCTGAAACTTCACTTCCATCATTGTCAATTCCATTCCACACGAAAGTATGTTCTCCTTTGGCAGAGTTACCTAAATCCTGATTTCTAATAATGTTGTTGCTTTTATCGGCTATTATAGCCGTTACATCCGCAGTATTACTAAGATTAAAATGCACCGGTGTTGCCTTTCCATTTATAAGGTCGATTGATTGGGCAGAGCTTGACACTCGTTTTCCTATCATATTTGCAGCCGATGCAAACGATTTTTCCGTTTCCGATTTTGTTAGATTTTCTATAGCGCTATTTATATTGGTCAACTGTTCCAGCGAGCTGAACTGAGCATTTTCTGCAATAAACTCTTTATCTTTAAGTGGATCTGTCGGATCTTGATTTTTAAGCTGCGCAACAAGCAGTTTAAGAAAATCATCCTTACCAAGTATTCCTTTGGGATTTTTGATTGTTTGATTGCTCAGCCCTACCGCTCCGATATTATTGTTTATTGATGTCACACTCATATTCAACCTCCTATATCCATAAATTTATTCTGCCTTGATAGTAACTATTTCCATAAAATTGCCTGTTTTCTCTTCTGCCCTCTTTTCTCAAATTTTCTCTGCCGTTTTGTTCTCCGGCATTATCATGAGTGCCGAAAAAATCCGATTTATTGCCGTTATTATTCCAGTTTGAAGCATTGCTGCTGTTTGATAATGTATTTTGAGAAGAAACAGAAGTTGTTTGAGGTATGGTTGCGACCAGAATTTTTGCAATCGAGATATTGTTTTTTGATAAATGACTTCTCAGGTCATTGGTCAGATTTTTTATTAAAGTAGTAGTTGCGGCATTTACAGCACTAAGTCTCAAAACAATTCCACTATTTGTTACAGATAGTTTAAGAAACACTCTGCCAAGCTTAGGAGGATAAAGATTTACAGACAATGTCGGCGTTTGAGGAAAAAAATTCAGAGCATTTGAAATGGAACCATTTATCTGACCTTTGAAACTGCCGTTAAATGCATTAATCTCATTGGCACTCAAAGCAGTCTTGTTTATACTTAGCTGATGATCTATCCGGGTAATATTTTCTGCTATATCAATGATATTATTCAATTTAATTCTTTTGACTGTCGTTTTCCGTACCGCTTTATCCGAAAAAACGGCTGACTGATCCTGCCTCTCAAAATATGACTGTTTTTTATCAAATACTTTTTGCAGCCGGAGCGTCTCAAAAACCTTTTTCTGCGGCCTGCTCTCAATATCTTTTGAGATTCTTACACTATTTCTTTTATCTCCCTTATCATCCTTTTCTGCTTTTACTTCCTTTGTGTCAAAAGCGGTTTTCCGCAACACATCATGAGTGAAAATCTTTGTCTTAAGTACCGCATTATCCTGAAGCCGTCCATAAGAATCGGATTGCTTTGTTTTCGGGTTGCCCGACAAATTAACAATATCTGCATCGGCATTTGTCGGTCTACCGCTGCCGGCGGAATGATTCTTTTCCATCTTGAATTTAGTTTTATCAAGCGAAATAATCTGATCTTTACCATGAAACCGTTTCGGATTAACGGGAATATTGGAATCAACAGTTTCGGTCACAGCTTTGTTCGTCTTGATAGTATGCTCACTTTTATAAATGCTTTTGTAGCCAACCTGTTTGACGGGAAACTTATATTCTGTCAAAGGTTTGTCGGATGCTCTTTTCGTAACCTTTTCATCAGAAGGCACAATCTTATTGTTTTTAGTTATGTTTATCTTAGCTATTATCTTCTCGCCGGCAATCTTGTCTTTTGCAGATAGATTCTCAGTATCTTTATCTGTAATAACATTCTTTATCGGTAAAGTTTCCAAAATGCTTTTCCGTGACCTGCTCTCAATATCTTTTGAGATTCTTACACTATTTCTTTTATCTCCCTTATCATCCTTTTCTGCTTTTACTTCCTTTGTGTCAAAAGCGGTTTTCCGCAACACATCATGAGTGAAAATCTTTGTCTTAAGTACCGCATTATCCTGAAGCCGTCCATAAGAATCGGATTGCTTTGTTTTCGGGTTGCCCGACAAATTAACAATATCTGCATCGGCATTTGTCGGTCTACCGCTGCCGGCGGAATGATTCTTTTCCATCTTGAATTTAGTTTTATCAAGCGAAATAATCTGATCTTTACCATGAAACCGTTTCGGATTAACGGGAATATTGGAATCAACAGTTTCGGTCACAGCTTTGTTCGTCTTGATAGTATGCTCACTTTTATAAATGCTTTTGTAGCCAACCTGTTTGACGGGAAACTTATATTCTGTCAAAGGTTTGTCGGATGCTCTTTTCGTAACCTTTTCATCAGAAGGCACAATCTTATTGTTTTTAGTTATTTTTATCTTTTTAGAGAAATCATCTAAATGTTTAGTTGTCTTTTTGCCTGATTTTAATTCAAATGAATCTAAATAAAGTTTTGTGGAAACATTACCCATTACAAACTCAGAATAATGAAAATTTTTCCCTTTTTTTAATTTTTCTATTTTACCGGTACCGTATATTTTGTTATTGATTTTTGCTTCCGGGATTTTTAATTTTTCAGAATCACCGCTTTCTTTATATTTGATGAGTAATCTGTCGAACAAAGACGATTTGTGGTCTTTTTTTACTTTAATAGACTTTGAGCCGAACATATTTTTGACCGTCGCCAGATTTTTCGCCATATTTCCAACGCCTTTCATGTTTTCCATATAAATAATCATCAGCAATTTCTGTTCCATAATTTTCAAGATTTTACCTTAATTTCAGGACATCTGATCGGAACAGGCTGTTGAAAAACTCTTTTTTATTCCTTCCTTTGTCATTCCGTTGGTTTCCTTTGTCATTCCGTTGGTTTCCTTTGTCATTCCGTTGCCAATTTGTCATCGAGGAGGAACGACGAAGCAATCTCTGCTG
>CAZPBP010000079.1:0-5847 GCA_964584845.1 uncultured Hippea sp. | reverse complement strand
TATGAAAAAGCAGATATTGCTGTGAAGACGCTTACTGTGCAACGGTCTCATAATTCCCTTATTTGGTCTCATATTTTATATTTCCGGTTGATCTGCTATAATATAACATTATGAAGGAAAACAGTCTTGTTGTTGAACATCTTGCAAAGCGATTTGGGAAAAAATGGGGCATCAGAGATGTCTCTTTTGAAGCTAAACAGGGAGAGGTGACCGGTCTTTTGGGTCCTAACGGCGCAGGCAAGACAACCTCTTTTTATATAATTGTCGGTATTATAAAAACCGATAAAGGGGTTGTAATGTTCAATGGAAGCGATATTTCAAGCCTTTCGATGCCTCAGAGAGCCAGGCTTGGAATTGGATATCTTCCTCAAGAAGCATCAATTTTCCGCGGTATGACCGTTGAGCAAAATATTAGAGCAGTTGCTCAATTTTTATATAAAAGCAGGGATAAGCAGCATCAGATAACCGAGTATCTTTTGGACAGATTTGATTTAAAGGCAATACGAAAGGCTAAAGGTTATTCGCTCTCGGGTGGAGAACGCAGGCGCACCGAGATCGCAAGAGCACTTGTAGCTAAACCGAAATTTCTGCTTCTCGATGAACCGTTTGCCGGTATTGATCCGATAGTGGTAGGGCAAATAAAAGCAATTATCAGAGAACTTGCAAAAGATAAGATTGGAATTGTCATTACCGATCACAATGTCAGAGACGCTTTTGATGTAACTGATATTGTTTGTATTATAAATGAGGGGAGAGTAATTGCATGCAGCAAACCGCAAGAAATTGCAAACAACAGAACAGTCCAGTCAATCTACCTTGGGAGAAATTTTAAATTATGAACAGTATGACTATAAGAACCGCGATTAAGCCCACCCTTAAATTAAATCTTAAATTAAATCTTAAGATGCGTCAATCGCTTGCGATACTCTCAATGTCATCGGAAAATCTAAAAAAGCATCTACACGAAAAGCTTAGAAATTCTCCTTTTATTACTATGTCTCATCCAACAAGCAAGAGTTTTTCTCCTGTTAATATGATAATTGATAATAGAGCATCCAATAAGAGATCTCTCAGGAATATTCTTACCGATCAGCTGCGTTATCAGGTAACCGGCAAACAGCTTGAAATAGGCCAATATATAATTGATTCATTGGATAACAAGGGATACCTAATTGAACCTATTGAGGATATAGCTATATCTTTAGACTGCAAAATAGAAGACATTGAAGCCGTTCTGGCAATTGTACAGCAGTTTGAGCCTGCCGGTATTGCCGCCCGTTCCCCTTCCGAATCGTTGTTAATTCAACTTAAAATATTGTATCCGACTGAAGATACAGCAAAATCTATTATAAAAAACGGTTCCGACGTTTTAGAAAAATATGGATGGACGGGCATAAAGGATATGCTGGATTTCAGTGATGATGAAGTTATGCATGCAAGGAAAATTTTAGAATCATTGAATCCATATCCCGGATTACAGTATGATGATGAGCCGGAAAACAGCATTGAGCCTGAGGCTGCCGTATGGATTGAAGATGGCAAAATCAATATTTCTATGAACAGGTTTTATGAAGTCGGTCTTTACCAGATTGACACAAAAACATTGGATAAAACCGAAAAAAGTGAGTATGCTGAGGCAAAAGAACTTGTCAATTTCGTTAGTCAGAGGAAAAGAAGCATAGAAAAAATAATCAGAATTGTTGCCGGACATCAAAAGCAATTTTTTATTACCGGCGACCCTGCAGTTTTGAGTCCGTTATCTCTTGAAAATGTTGCACAAAAAGCCGATTGTCATATTTCAACTGTCAGCAGGGCTATCGCAGATAAATATCTTTCAACTTCTCATGGATCGGTAGAACTTAAAAATCTGTTTATAAGATCTGCCGGTGTAAATAATATTTCGAGACAGATCATATTAGATAAAATTGAAAAGCTAATAAAAAATGAAAGTCCTGAAAATCGGTTAAGTGATAAAGATATAATGATTCAATTAAAAAAAGAGGATATATTGCTTGTTAGAAGAACAGTAGCAAAATATAGATCCATACTTGGCATAAAAAATGCCGGTGAACGAAATTCTAAAAAATGAAGATAAGATTATGAACCTAAAAACCATATTACACTATAAAATAAACAGATTTTTGACGTTAATTGTTGTTTCGGTTGCAGTTTTCACCTTTCAAAATATTTCTTACGGACTTTCCTATAATACGCTCTATTCTCAAGAAAAAATCTTGAGAAGTAAGAATGTTACACAATATACCAAATTTAAATTTATTATAGCAGGATACGACAAACTGTTCAAAAAATCACCAAACAGCTACAAAGGAGCATTGGCTGCGATAAGGATGCTTGATCTATACCGATATCTTTCCAAAAAGAATCATTCACTGTTTTTGCAGGACAGGGTGCGCCAAAGCGCATATAAAATTATAAAATATTCTAAAAACGGCAGAGCAAGAGCTTACAGCTATTTTTCTATCTATGATCTTTATAAAAAACAAAAAATATCGACCTACCCGCTATGGGAAAAAAAGCTGCTGGATGAGTATCCTGATAGCTGGGAAGCGAAATTAGTTTTAAAAAATAGAAAGAAACTCTCATCTAAGAAATTAGTATTCTCTGCAAGATACGCGGATCAGTTAAAGCCCTTAAGCGGAAAAATTATAGTGATAGATCCGGGTCATGGCGGCAAAGACCCCGGTGCTTCAGGATATTTTGGCATTAAAGAAAAGAATCTTGTTTTGGAAATTGCCAAAAAACTTTACAGAAGGTTGAAAAAAGAAGGTGCAACGGTTTTATTGACGCGCAGTACCGATCGATTTATAACGCTTGAGAAGCGTGCAGAATTCGCAAATCGACATCATGCAGATGCATTTATATCTATTCATGCCAATGCCTCAACAAATAAAAAACTTTCGGGAATTGAAACATTTTTTCTCACGATTAAGGCAGATAAAAAGACACTTCTCATAGCATCAAGAGAAAATGGTATTACTCCCGCTCAGATGGGTGTACTGCAGAAAATATTGGTTGGGCTTGTGCAGAATGCAAAGATAGGAAGATCAAGCATTCTTGCGAAGGATATTCAGGAAGATATCTTTAAAATGCTTCACACAAAAAGAACAAATCTTGGTGTCAGACAAGCCCCTTTTTATGTTTTAGCCGGAACAAAAGTTCCCTCCGTTCTGATTGAAGTGGGTTTTATAACGAATTATAACGGAGCAAAACTTTTGTTGAGCAAAAGTTATCAGGAGCAAATTATAAACGGTATATCAGATGGAGTAGAAAAATTTTTCGATTACAAACGATGAAAAAATATCAGATTGTTGAATCACTTGTTGTGGGTATCATCATCATTCTATTTTTGTCGCTTTTGAGTAAGGCCTTTTATATAAATAAACATATCAGAATAAATAATGCTTATATCTGGGCACCTCAAAATCGATTCAGAATAGATAAGCAGGGTTATCTGATCAGAATAGACATTAAGGCGTTATCTGTTATAAAAAAAGGCACGAAGATAGCCTATCTTAAAGTTGAAAGCCCCCATGTTTTAAGTGACCGACTTTTGAAAATATTAAAAAGCGAACAAAAGCGAGAACTGGAAAAGATCGATCGCATAACCGACAAGCTGAACTATGCATTAAAAGAAAATGGATGGAGATTAAAAAATCTTACTCAACAACTAATGTTTATATCGGACTATCTTTCTAAACTGTTAATGCAGGATCGTATAGGTAAGAGAAAAGAGCATAAACTTAACAGCTTACTGTTGGATTTTTACAGACATAATCTTAAAAAGGCACTCATCACACAAAAAAGATTAAAACGACTTTACAAAAAAGGTCTGATTTCTTCTTTCCAGGCAAAAAGTAAAGATGCTAAAATTTTAAATATAAAAAAAATCGTAAGAAGATTAAAAGAAAGTATGCTATCGAATAGTTCAAGAAATAAAATTAGCAAGTTACCGAAGAATATTATTTTGCAGCAAGTTAAAATCAAAAATTCAAAAAAGATAAACGTCAGCAGCAATAAAAAAATTATTATAGGAAAGAAACCCGAACAATACAGCTATATTGCCTCTGATACGGATGGAATCGTTTACAAAATTTCCGCACCTGTCCCCTCGAAGGTTTATCCTCGCGATACGCTTTTTTTCTTTTATAAGCCCAAACAGATGCGTATTATTGCATATTATCATACAACCGGTGAAATCAAGAAGGGAGCTGATGTAACCATAACTATAGCCGGACAAAAAATAAAGGGGCAAATTGATGAGATTTCTTATAATAGCAAAGCTACCGGTATAAATAGTGCAATAAAATTGTTTATTAAGCCTGAAACAACTATAGCAAAATATCCGCTTTATACGCCGGTTATTGTCGATGTAAAACAGTCCAAATGGTTTTGAATACGCCCGCAAAACTGAATCTATTGCTAAGAATAAAAGGAAAATCGGGTAATTTTCATAATTTGCATTCTCTCGTATGTTTTGTTAATATATTTGATGAAATTAATATTTTGCCGACTGAAAGTGATGAAATTACGGTTGAATCGGAACTTGGTTTAGGAAAAGATGATCTTGTTTATAAGGCTGCAGATACATTACGAAAATTCTACGGATATAACGGTGGAGCAAAAATCAGCGTCAAAAAGAGTATTCCGGCAGGCGCCGGATTGGGGGGGGCAAGCTCTGATGCCGCTGCATCAATCAAAGCATTGAACAAATTGTGGAAATTGAATTTGCCGAAACATGATTTGGTAAAAATTGCCCTTATTTGCGGCTCGGATCTACCGCTTTTTTTTGAGGATTCGACGCTGATTCTTATGGGTGGAAGAGGCGAAAAAACCAAGCCGTTGAATCTGTTCTCAATGCTTTATTTTGTCATAGTTTATCCCGGAGTTCAGGTATCGACAAAATCGGCATATAATTGGTATGACCGGTTGACAACAGGCAAAACTACTACTATAAAGCATCTGCCCGCTGTGATTGATTTTGATACTCTGTCGAGAATCATTAAAAATGATCTTCAACTGCCGGTAGCTTTTATGGTTGAATCTGTGCAAAAGGCAATCGAAGCTCTTTCTGCATCAGCCGACGGAAGCCCTGTTTTTATGACGGGTTCAGGCAGCAGTGTTGTCGGAATGTTTGAAAATAAGAAAAAGATGGAGGAATGTTTTAAAAATTTAAAAATGGAAGCAGGATGGAATTGTTTTGCGGCTCATTCTATAAAGTTGTCGGAAAAGTTCTGTTGAAAATATGATATTTAAAGATACAATTATCGGCGATGGGGCGTAGCCAAGCGGTAAGGCACAGGACTTTGACTCCTGCATTCGGAGGTTCGAACCCTCCCGCCCCAACCATAAAAACAAAGGTGAATTATGAATGATATGAAGATTATATCGGGAAACTCAAATCTTCCGTTGGCGGAAAAGATTACAGATTATCTCGGAGCACATCTTACCGATGTTGATATTTCTCGCTTTTCGGATGGTGAAATATATGTGCATGTTAGAGAAAATGTTCGTGGAAGCGATGTGTTTGTTGTCCAATCATGCTATCCGGATGTCAATGAAAGTTTTATGGAACTTCTGGTTTTATGCGATGCGCTCAAGCGTTCTTCGGCAAAGCAGATTATAGCAGTTATTCCATATTATGCTTATGCAAGACAGGACAGAAAAGACAGACCCAGAGTACCTATAACGGCAAAACTGGTTGCCGATCTACTAACAAAGGCAGGGGCGTCGCGAGTGTTGTCGGTTGACCTGCATACCGGTCAGATTCAGGGTTTTTTTGATATACCGGTCGATCATTTGTATGCGGCTCCCGTACTTATTGATCAC
>CAZPBP010000078.1:0-5848 GCA_964584845.1 uncultured Hippea sp. | reverse complement strand
TGCAATAATGCATGGAAAGCTTCTATGGCTTTTCCACACTTAACCCGGAAGAGCCCTTTATTTAGGATTATTTTTAAATATTATTAGATCGCCGAACAATAAGCATATTCATAGCTTTTTTATCAGGTTTTCTACAGGCGAGGCAAACTTCTGCAGAATTAACCGGTTAATTCAAGAAAGTTTAACAAAGCATATGGAAAAGCAGATGTTGCTGTGAAGACGCTTATTGTGTAACGGTTTCATTATAGTTTGTTAATTATTGAATGTTTTTGCAAGAACATATTGCAAAAATCTAAAAAATGGCAACAATTAGAAATATGGAGATAATAAGCGTTGGATTTGGAAATTTTGTTATGAAAAACAGAATAGTTGCAGTAATCAAGGTCGGCTCAATTCCTATAAAAAAAATAAAAGAAGAGGCAGACAAAAATAGAAAATGTATCGATGTAACCGGGGGACGTAAAACAAAATCTATTATCTTTTCGGATTCCGGTGATATAATACTTTCAGCGCTATCTACCGACACAATAAGGGACCGTATAAATAACTGATGTTATTTGTCATTTCCGGACCAACCGGATCCGGTAAAACTACTATCGCAAAAGAGGTTACAAAAAACAGGTCTATAAAAAAAACAATATCTCATACCACAAGAAAAAAACGAAAAAACGAAATTCAATCGGTTGATTACATTTTTGTTTCAGATAAACAGTTTCAACAAATGATAAATAATCACGAGTTCGTAGAGTATGAAAAGGTTCACAATCACTATTATGGAACATCAAAGGCAGCATTGAAATCGGTCGTTCCGGTACAAGACACGATTTTGACTATAGATGTTAAGGGGGCTCTAAATATAAAAAAGAAGTATAAAAATTCTTCCCTCATTTTTATTCTTCCACCTGATTTTTCTATATGGGAAAAAAGACTAAAGCAAAGGGGAGACATATTTGATGATGATATGAAAATCAGAATGAAAACCGCCCTGTTTGAGATTGAGCGTTTTGATAAATTTGACTATGTAATAATTAACGAAGATCTTAATCAAAGCATACGGTTTGTGTCTGAAATAATAGATTCATCAAAATTCAGAATTTCAGCTGTGCATAAAAAAATGAGGCTGCTTGCCGATAGATTAAAAAACGAAATAAGGAGAAAATATCTATGAATATTGCAATGCTTGAGGAAAAACTTTTAGATAAATATGTTGACCGCTATCTTGTTGCAAAAGCTGTAGGAAAAAGAGCGGTTCAAATCAGACAGAATGAACTGGTCTTTCAGATAAACAAAAAAAGACACAAGAATGTTATTGAAGCTATAATTGAATTCGCAGAAGGAAAAGCTAAAATTATTTGGTAGTGCATCACCACGCTATTTTAACGGAGGCATAATATAACATCAGATAATCCTGCAATAGAGAAGATCAAAAAACACTTTAATAGTCAAGATGCAGCTTTGATTGAAAAAGCATATCTGTTTGCCATAGATGCACATAAGGGACAAAAACGATCTTCAGGTGAAGATTATATAACCCATCCGGTGGCTGTTGCTGCAATTGTTGCAGAACTTATTAACGATCCGGCAAGTGTAGCATCGGCACTTCTTCATGATGTTGTGGAGGATACTCATGTCAACCTTAGTGACATCAAAAGTAATTTTGGTAAAGAGACAGCCGACATAGTCAATGCCCTTACAAAACTGAACAGAATAAACTACCACAGCAAAGAAGATGCCCAGGCGGAAAATTTCCGAAAGATGATAGTTGCTATGGCAAACGATCTTAGAGCAATAATCATTAAAATATGCGACAGGCTGCACAATATGCGGACATTACATCATCTTGATGAAAAAAGACAGATGAGAATCGCAAAAGAAACAGTCGACATATATGCACCGCTTGCTCACAGACTTGGACTTGGTGTTGTAAAGGCGGAGCTTGAAGACCTGTCGCTCAAATATTTAAAACCTGCCGCTTACTATACTATCGCCAAAGAACTTCAGGAAAAAAGAATAGAAAGAGAGTCTCATATAAAAGAAGTGATCGCCGAAATCAAAATGCTGTTGGATAAACATAAAATAAAATACCGCATAGAAGGCAGAGCAAAGCATATATACAGTATATGCAAAAAGATGGAAAAAAATTCCATCGATATAAAAGATATAAACCTGATATACGATCTTTTTGCTGTAAGAATAATTACCGAGGATATAAAATCATGTTATATGGTTCTCGGTATTATTTATCCCCGATTTAAACTTGTTCCCGGAAGATTCAAAGATTACATCGCTCTTCCGAAAGCCAATATGTACCAATCGCTGCACACAACAGTATTTGCACCTTCAGGACGAGTGGTTGAAATACAGATAAGAACTGAACAGATGGACAATGTAGCAAAAAACGGAATCGCCGTTCACTGGAGATACAAAGAAGGGGGGAAATTTAACCTTCTTGATAAAAGATTTGTCTGGATGAAACATCTTTTGCAATGGCAAAAAGATCTAAAAAATTCAAAAGAGTTTCTCGGTAGTATGAAAATTGATCTCATAGCAGATGAAATTTATGTGTTTACTCCTAATGGCGATCTCAAAGTACTTCCGAGAGGCTCAAATGTAATTGATTTTGCCTACAGCGTTCACACTGCAGTTGGTGACGAATGCACCGGAGCAATCGTGAACGGCAAAATGGTTCCCCTTAAAACTCAACTTAAAACAGGCAACATTGTCAGTATCATTACCTCCAAAAATCATCACCCCTCAAAAGATTGGCTTGCAATCGTAAAAACATCAAAAGCAAAAAATAAGATCCGTCAATGGATACGAAACAAAGAGAGAGAAAGTGCAATAACTATAGGAAAAGAGATGCTTGTAAGCAGACTCAAAGAGATAGGTATAAGCCTCCATGAATATGCTAAATCTCCGGAAACAATAGAGCTGCTGAAAAGAATAGACTGTAAAAATATTGAAGATCTCTATGTTGATATAGGAAACGGGAAACTTTCCGTTACAACTTCGGTAAAACATTTTTACAAAGAAAAAAAGGCGGCAAAAAAAGCAAGTTCAAATAAATCGACTGTGCCCGGAACGCCGATAATTATCGATGGACTCTACTTAGATAATCTGATGGTAAATCTTGCGAGATGCTGCAATCCGGTACCGGGAGACAAAATTGTCGGCTTTGTAACAAGAGGTAGAGGAGTAACTATCCACAGAATGGAATGCTCAAATCTTGATAATCTTATGCTGGAAAAAGACAGATTGGTTAATGTAAGGTGGAAGACTATTTCCGAAACCTTCAATGTTTCACTATGCGTTACGACGGCCGACAAAGTAGGAATGCTCGCAAAACTGACATCCGTTATAGGGTCAAGGGGAATCAACATTGTAAATGTGGCACTTTCAACAGATGATATACAAAAAATTACAACGGTTAAATTTATTTTAGGCATAAAATCCAATAAACAAATTAATGCCCTCGTTCAGATTCTAAGATCATTGGAAGATATTATTTCCGTAGAACGTATCATAAACTAAGTGTCTTATATTTATATACATATTCCTTTCTGCAGGAAAAAATGCCCGTATTGCAATTTTGTTTCTTTTGCAAATCAAGATAACATAGATCGCTACATTGCGCTTCTAAAAACAGAAATTGCCCTCAAAAAACAAAAAAAATCCATTGATCATGCCGCATCTATCTATTTCGGTGGCGGAACTCCATCATTTTTAGGCAGCAAAAGATTAAATGATATTTTATCAGCTTTGAAACAATTTTTTTATGTTGATAAAAGTACAGAAATAACCGTAGAATCAAATCCGTCGGATCTGAATCTTGCCTATCTTTCCGCACTCAGGGAGATGGGAGTAAACAGAATCAGTATCGGAACACAATCTTTTTCAGATAAGGATCTGTTGTTTCTTGGAAGAACTCATGATGCAACGACGGCAAAAGAATCAATAAAAAACGCACATAAGGCCGGTTTTGATAATATTTCCATAGACCTTATATATGGTTTTAACGGTCAGAGCAAAGAACAATTTATGAATAATCTAAAAACAGCAGCAGCGTTTCCAATAACCCACATTTCAATCTATTGCCTTTCCGTAGAAAACGGCACACTTTTTTATCATCGCGAAAAAACCGGCAAAAAAATAGTATCATCAGATGAACTATCTTCGGAAATTTATATAGACAGTGTAAAATTTATCGAAAAAAACGGATTTCATCATTATGAAATCTCTAACTTTGCAAAAAACAGGTGTGAATCAATGCACAACATCAACTATTGGCAAGAGGGCGAATATTGGGGATTTGGACTATCGGCGTCAAGTTATCTAAAAGGCGAAAGAATCAAAAATACCGAAAATTATAATGAATATGCAAGCATGCTCCATAGCGGAAAATTTCCTGTTGAATCCGCAGAAAAGCTTTGCGAGAAAGACAGAATGTCCGAAGAGCTGATATTAGGTCTCAGATTAACCAAAGGTATCAACTGGAACAGATTCAAGCAGAAATACGGCAATCTCAAAAAATTCAGCATGATCGAAAACAAGATAGATAGATGGATAACACTGAAAATGCTTAAAATAAAAGACGGCTGCCTGTCGCTTGTTTTTCCTCAGGGAATTGTCTTATCCAATGAGATATTTATAGACCTGCTATAGCTTTCGCAGCCAAAGTTTTATTTTACAATGAAGTTTAATCCCTTTCATTATTCCGAGCTTATGATATAATCCAACCTTAAATATAAAGCTTATTGTAAATAGGAAAACCGTCTTATGCCGGCGTAGCTCAGTTGGTAGAGCAGCTGATCCGTAATCAGCAGGTCACTGGTTCGATTCCAGCCGCCGGCTCCATAAAAGTCTATATATACCAACAAGCTTAATAACCCACTAATCGATAGCAGGTTAAGGTAATCCACCATTTGTCAGTTATGGGTTAAGTCGAAACTACCGTTTCAGGTGGGGAATTTATTGTAGCTTTAACAATTAGAGTGAAAAAGACAGCAAACATTCTCACGCATCATCAAATTACTTGACAATTTACAGGATAATGTATACTAAATTTTTATGAGAAGGGATTGTACGATTTTAATATTATTTTTAGAAGAGAGTGAATTTATCTCCGTTTCACTTTTCCCTTTCTATTTCCTTAACACTGCAACAATATCCAAAAACTTTTCAGCGGTTGTGTTCTGCCGATTTAAAGATAATGATGTTATGGTTCTTAAGGCCGGTATGAGGGAAAGACGGGATGCTCCCGGTACGCTCAGTCGGAATATTCTTATTATTGCTCCGATTGGAATCGATCACACCGATTATCTCAATAAGATCGAGATTGAGATCGCAGGCAAAAAAACAGTTATAACTTCTGAGAATTCAAAACTTACTTTAGCACCTCAATTATCTGATGCTTACCGTAAAATTGTGGATTGTGCTAAAGAAAATGGTCTGAAATTCGAATATATTAACGGCAATTATGATAAAAATAACCAAACATAGTAAAAAAACACAATTTTCATATAAAAATATAGTTATGGGAACAGATCTCTTGGGCAACTTTCAATCCATCAATATCACAATTACATCCGAATCAATAAGAATTTTGTCTACAATATTTTACACAATAGCATACGGAACTTGAAAATTCCATTGCGTTTGAAAATAACAAGAATAAGAAATCTTAAAGTAATCTTTGACGTAGTTCATAATCGGAATACTATGGAAAATATCTGCAGAACACTTAAAAAATTCAAAGCAAGAATAATGGTATATACCCCTTGAATGGCAAATCTTATAATGAGACCGTTGCACAGTAAGCGTCTTCACAGCAATATCTGCTTTTTCATAG
>CAZPBP010000077.1:0-5878 GCA_964584845.1 uncultured Hippea sp. | reverse complement strand
GGTAGCTCGTTGGGCTCATAACCCAAAGGTCAGAGGTTCAAATCCTCTCCCCGCTACCAACAAATAGGAAAACCAATGATAATATCTTTTTGTTCCATAAGAGTTTAATATGAGTCATAAGAACGCATATCTTGTACTTGAGGATGGAAGTTGTTTCCAGGGTTATTCTTTTGGTGCCGAAGGAACATCTGAAGGCGAAGTCATCTTTAATACCTCTATGAGCGGTTATCAGGAGATTCTTACCGATCCGTCATACTGCGGTCAAATTGTGGCAATGACAGCTCCGGAGATCGGCAATGTAGGTATAAATTCTGAAGATATGGAATCAAACAAAGCTTGGCTCTCCGGTTTCGTAGTGCATAATATTAATGATATTCCATGTAATTACAGGGCTTCGGGAACCCTGAGGGATTTTCTTAAGTCTCATGGTGTTATTGCCATTTCCGGAATAGATACCAGAGCATTGACGAAAAAACTGAGACAGCGCGGTACTATGAAAGCTATAATAACAGATCAGGAATCCGATGTTGAGCTTTTGCGAAAAAAAGTACAAGCGGTTATTCCGATTGAACAGAAGGATCTTGTGGGGCAAGTAACGGCAAAAAAACCGTATCATTGGACGGAAGATCTGTGGGATAAAGGTTATAATAGTATATCAGATAAGAATCGGCTTTCCGGCAGACCAAAGGTGGCTGTGATCGATTTTGGTGTAAAGAGAAATATATTAAGATATCTGATTGGTGCAGGATTTGATGTATGGGTTGTTCCTGCATACGATTATGAATCTTTCTATGCAGTTAATCCCGATGCTATGTTTTTATCTAATGGACCCGGAGATCCTTTGGCTGTAAGGAAAGATGCTGTACAATTTATAAGAAATGAAGCCGAAAAACTTCCAACATTAGGTATATGTCTTGGTAATCAGCTGCTTGGATTATCATTTGGATATAAAACATATAGATTGAAATTTGGTCATCATGGCGCTAATCAGCCGGTTTTTCATATTTTTAAAAAATCTGTAAGAATAACGAGTCAAAATCATAATTTTGCTGTAGATATTGCAAAAGATAAAAACCTGTTTAAAATAGTGGAAACGAATCTCAATGACGGTACGGTCGAGACAATAATGCACCGCGATCTATCCGTTCAGGGGGTTCAATATCACCCTGAAGCCTCACCTGGACCGCATGATGCGGTGGAACTTTTTTGGGATTTCAGGAAAATGGTGAGGGGATAATATTGTGTTGATGCTTCAAAAAACGATAAAGAAAACAACTTCCGTTAAAGGTGTCAGTCTTCACTCAGGTAAAATAGCTACCATAGAACTGATTCCGGCTTCTGTCGGTACCGGAATTGTATTCCTCTGCAATGGGAAACAGATTAAGGCAACTTGGGATAATGTAGTAGATACATCTATGGCTACAACATTAGGCGACGGAGTTTTAAAAATTGCCACTGTGGAGCATCTCCTTTCTGCTGTGGCAGGTCTTGAGATATCAAATCTTTTTGTTTCCGTTGATGGACCGGAGATTCCCATAATGGATGGCAGTGCCGCTTCATTTATCTATATGATCCAGGAAGCCGGTATACGTTCACAGGGAGTTCCGAGAAAAACTATCAGAATAAAAAGCAAAATCGAGGTTAAGGAAGATGGAAGATGGGCTGCTTTTGTTCCATGCAGTCATAAAAGAATTACATACGCAATCAGTTTTAGTCATCCGAAAATTGGTTTTCAAAAATTTTCAATTAGAGTCAGCCGTCAAAAATATGTAAAGGAGATAAGCAGAGCAAGAACATTCGGTTTCCTCAGAGATATGGAATATCTAAAGGCAAACAATCTGGCACTTGGCGGATCGCTGGATAACGCAATTGTCCTTGATGATTATCGTATAATGAATGAAGACGGACTGCGCTATCCTGATGAGTTTGTGCGCCACAAGATGCTTGATGCGGTGGGAGATGTTTCACTTGCAGGAGTCGATGTTATAGGACATTATATTGCCTACAAATCCGGTCATACCTTAAATAATCTTTTGCTGAGAAAACTTTTTTCTACTGAAAAGAGTTGGGAATGGGCAAGCGTACCTGAGCCTGATAAGATTGAGGTGATTGGTAATGCAGCGGAAGCAAACTGATCTGGAGAAAATAGCAAAAGATTTTATTTTTTGTCGCGGCGAGACTATCCAAAGAATAGAACGAACGCATATCTCAAATATCTATTTAACTGAACATTTTGCATATAAACAAAAAAAGCCTCTTTTTTTTGGATTTCTTGACTATAGGAGCGTAAAGCAGAGGGAGAATTTTTGTAAAAAAGAGATTGAACTCAATAGAAGACTTTCTAATATTTATATAAAAGCTGAACCGGTTTTCGTGGACGATGAGGCTGTGGATTGGCTGGTTGTTATGAGGCGGCTTAAAAAAGATCAGATGCTAAGCTATTATCTTGAGAATGACACCCTGTCGAGCAATATGATAGAGGCATTTATCGAAAAATTCTATCGATTCGCGTTGCAAATTGTACCTGCCGGGATTGATGAATTTGGAGATGCTGCGGTTATGATAAATAATTGGAAAGAAAATTTTGAGCAAACCGAAAATCAGATTGATATTACAATAACGGATGCTCAGTTCTCAAAAATCAAAACCGCTGCAGAAAATTTTTGTTTAAAAGAAGCTTTATTCAAAAAAAGAATAGCGGCCGGAGCAATTATTGATGGTCATGGAGATATAAGAATTGAACATATTTACTTTGAAAAAAATCAGGCTTACCTATTTGACTGCATAGAATTCAATGACCGTTTTAGATACCAGGACCGACTGCTCGACTTTGCATTTTTGTTGATGGATCTGGAATATAATGACTACAATAAGATATCTGAAATTATGTTTGAGAAATATTGCAAAAAATTTAACGAAGAAAAAATAGAAGCTTTGTGCAGTTTCTATAAATGTTATAGGGCATATGTAAGAGGCAAGGTGGAAGGCTTTATGTATAATGAGATAGGAGCTGATGAGAACCTGAAACGAGCCAAACGATATTTCGGATTATCTGCGCTGTATGCTGATCAATTTTGATGAGCCGCTTATTATAATGATGATGGGATTCTCCGGAACGGGGAAAAGCTATACAGCGAGAAATATAGCTAAGATTAATGGATACCTGATTTTGTCAACCGATAGAATTAGAAAGGATTTAGGATTGATGGGCAACTACAGCAAGGATGCGATAAACAATGTTTACAAAGAAATGATAAAAACGGCTGTAGAGCTGTTGAAAAAAGATCAATCGGTAATTTTGGATGCTACATTTTCCAAATACAGATACAGAAGATTTTGTTATGAGAGTGTGGGAACAGTTCCTATTCATTTAATTAAATGCAGAGTTCATAAAGAAGAGACCATACTGAAACGACTGAGGACAAGAAAAATCAGAAAAACAAGCATTTCCGAAGCTGATGTTAATATTTTTAGGCAGCAGCAGATTCATTACGAACCTGTTAACCCAAATGATTGTAAGCATCTAAAATCGATACTTACAATTTTCAATGATTAAAATTTATTGACAAAACTTATCCTGATTCTATCATAAAAATATGAAATACTTAATACTTTTTGCGCTCTTATTTATTGTGTGGGTTTATCTGAAAAAATCCCTGAAAGACAGTACAATGAAGGACAGAAAATTGGTTTCATGTTCTCAATGCGGAACATACTTACCGCAGGAAGATGCAAAAAAAGAGATAAACTGGGGCAAAACAAACTATTTCTGTTCCGATGAGTGCGAAAAAAAATATGTGGAATCCGGCGAACAATAATTGGTTTGTAGATTTCAAAAGGAGAAAAGATGAAATTTTTTATTGATACGGCAAATGTCGAGTTGATAAGATCGTATTATGAATTGGGCATAATTGACGGAGTCACAACAAATCCATCGCTTGTTTCAAAAGAAGGCGGTAATTTTGATGATATAATAAAAGAGATCGCTTCATTTGTTGACGGGCCCATAAGTGCTGAGGTTATTGCCGAGGATGCGATTGGAATGATAAGTCAGGCAGAGAATCTCGCTGCCATAAACAGAAACATAGTTGTAAAGATTCCTATGACCAAAGATGGCATAAAGGCTGTTAATGCTCTTTCAAAGGAAAGCATAAAAACCAATGTTACGCTTGTTTTTTCTCCGGCTCAGGCGCTGCTTGCCGCAAAAGTAGGAGCTGCTTATGTCAGTCCTTTTATAGGAAGACTTGATGATATAGGCCATCACGGAATGGAGCTTATTGAGCAAATAAGGGCAATTTATGACAATTATCAGTTTAAGACTGAGATTATAGTTGCAAGCATAAGGCATCCTTCGCACGTAATAGAAGCCGCTCTCAACGGTGCGGACGTTGCAACGGTTCCGCCTGCAGTGATTGAGAAGCTTTTCAATCATCCTTTAACAGATATCGGTCTTGCCAAATTCTTAGAAGACTGGAAACAAAGATTTGGATAAACTTATTATTGCAACCCATAATCAGGGAAAGTTAAGAGAGATTAAGCAATTCTTTTGTGACCTGTCTATTAAAATTATCTCTGCAGATGAGCTTGGCGAGGATTCTCCGAGAGAGACAGGCAAAACATACAGAGAAAATGCTCTTTTGAAGGCGCGCTATTTATATGATAGGTACCGGATTCCGACACTTGCAGATGATTCCGGCCTTGAAGTAAAGGTTTTAAACGGTTTGCCGGGAGTGTACTCTGCTCGTTTTGACGGTCCAAAGGCGACATATAAGTCTAATAATATTAAATTATTATCAAGACTTGGGAATAAAACCGACCGCAGAGCTAAATTTATATCGGTTATGATTCTGTTGTCTGATGTCGTTTATCAATCTATAGGAAAAGTTTCCGGAAGTATCGCGTATAATTTATCAGGTGTGGGCGGGTTCGGCTATGATCCTCTTTTTATACCGATAGGCTATCAAAAAACATATTCAGAGCTTGCCTGCAAGAAACAATTTATAAGTCATAGAGCGATAGCTCTTAAAAAGATAAAAAAGATTATTGAGAAGCTATGAGAGTTTTGCTGATACTTTTGATGTTTGTTTCGGCTGCATATTCAGCCGAATTGCCGCAGAAGAATATTCCAATTGAGATTCGTTCGGTAAGTGCTCGTTTCGATCAAGACAGTAATAAGGCCACTTTTATTAAAAATGTTGTTTTCAGAAGAGGCGGACTTACCGTTAAATCAAACAAGCTCGTTATATACAGAAATAAGAGTGGTGTAGTTGTTAGAGCAGTGGCAACCGGTTCGGTACATATAAAAAATATAGATAAAAAAAAGCAGTTCACGGCATCCTCGGAGTCGGCAGTTTACAGCAAAAAAGATCAAACACTAATATTGACCGGAGGCCCTGTCAAATTCAACGATGGGACAAATAAAGGAGAAGGTGAAAAATTGGTTTATCATATTGACACAAAAAACAGTGAGCTTTTTTCGGACAAACATCCGATTACGCTTATTGTAATTCCAAAGAAGGCGAAATGAGCATAATTACTCGTTTTGCGCCGAGTCCTACCGGGTTTCTCCATATAGGCGGCCTCAGAACGGCGCTTTTCAACTATTTGCATGCCGGACATAACAATGGAAAGTTTGTCTTGAGAATAGAAGATACAGACAGCGAGAGATCGGAAGAGCGTTTCAGTGATCTAATAATCGAAGCATTCAGGTGGGTTGAACTGAATTTTGATGACGGTCCGTATTTTCAGTCTCAAAGAGGTGAGATTTATTCAAAATATATAGACAGGCTTATTGAAGAAGGCAAGGCTTATAAATGTTGCTGTAGCAGGGAACGCTTAAAAAGACTGAAAGAATCTCAGATGGCAAACGGTGTAAAAC
>CAZPBP010000076.1:0-5937 GCA_964584845.1 uncultured Hippea sp. | reverse complement strand
GATTGTTTTTCCATCAAGTTCTATAAGCATTCCTACGGGATTACCGGTATATGTGATTGTTTCGCCCAATACGGCAGATCCATGGTGTGCGATCGTGAATTTTATTTTCAGATTATCGGTAAACCGAAAAGAACCTCCGGTATACATCGGATGGACATTTTTAGCTCCCTGCATCTGACAATACGTGGCAAGCTCATACGGAGCTATTATCGCAGCACCGCAGTTTTTGCTTATGCCGATGGCATCTCCGAGATGGTCGGCATGACCGTGTGTCACAAGAATATAATTGCAATCTACCTCATCCGGCTTGATTTCGGTATACGGATTACCCGATATAAACGGATCTATTATAATCTTTTCGGATCCTTCAAACAGAAAACATGAATGTCCTACATATGTTACCTTTACTCTCATTTTCTCCTCCTTTTAATTCACCTTATACACCAGGCATAGTTCTTAGCGAAAGAGAAGGTGTTGGATGCAGGCTGCTCTTGTCGGCGCAGCTTGCGGCGGCAATGTTTCAAAGCCATTGAGAACCATACCGGTACAAAGGCCGATATATATCTTTTGTCGTAATTTGCATCAGTTATGTCTATTTTTTAATTTTTTGGCTGCCGGGCTTTTCTAACTTTATTCCTTCTTTACATAATGGACAATTTTCTTTGTCATAACTTTTAACGGCTATTTTCAGTAAAGGAAGATACGGTATATCGATTTTTTTATCTAATCCGCTTTCTCTGTCAACGAGTGCCCCGATTACTGCAATATCTCCGCCGAACGATTTCACAATCTCAATTGTTCGAAGCAGCGATCCTCCGGTGGTTACGACATCTTCAATCACAGCGCATCTTTCACCTTCGGAAATCTCAAATCCTCTTCTTAGAGAAAGCTCTCCCGATTTTCTTTCGACAAATATCATTTTTGAGGAGAGTGCCCTTGCCGTTTCATATCCTATAAAAAGTGCACCGATTGCAGGGGATACTACGGTTTGAATTTTATAATCCCTGATTTTGGCTGCAAGCAGCTTGCCAAGTGTTTCGGCGTGCCATGGATATTGCAGAACAAGTGCAGATTGCATATATCTGTTGCTGTGCATACCGCTGGAAAGCTCAAAATGCCCATCTTTTATCGCACCGGAGTCTTTATATAATTTCAGCAGATCTGTTTTCAATATTAGTCTCCTTTACAATATTTTCCAGAACTTTTTCAGGATTGCCGGATTTGTAAATAGGGCGACCCACCACAATATAGTCGGCACCGTTTTCAATAGCCTCTCTCGGAGTTGCGGTTCTCTGCTGATCAAATTTTGAGGCTCCTTTGGGTCTTATTCCAGGCGTAATGATCAATTTATTTCCTATTTGCTTTCTTAGTCTTTTAAGTTCATGAGATGATGCAATAATTCCGTCCATGCCGGATTTTATTGCGGTCTCCGTGAGCAGCATTGCCATATCGGATGCCTGGTACGGTATGTTAAGATCCGATGCAATATCGGATGCAGACAGTGACGTCAGCACCGTAACGGCTATAAGAAACGGACCTCTTTTGCCGGTTTCATCCTGGAATCTTTTTACACCGTTAACGGCGGCCTTCATCATTTTTCTTCCGCCAAGAGTATGAAGGCTCAGGAAGCTGGTGCCGAGCATGGAAGCCTGATATACGGCATTTTCTACCGTATTAGGTATATCATGATATTTAAGATCCAGAAATATCTTTGAAAATTCGGCCATCCTCTGAACAATATTCGGCCCATACTTTGTAAATAGAATTGATCCGACTTTTATTGCGGCAAGGTTGCTCGACAGTCGTTTGGCAAGGTCAACGGCCTTCTCTTCCGTTTCAACATCATCTGCAAATATTACATACTTTTTCATATCTTATCCAGTACTCCGTTTATAAGTGATGCGGCTTTCGGATCGGCATATATCTTTGCCAGCCTTACTGCCTCGTTTATAATTACAGCTCGATCATTCAGATTATTGATTAGCTCATATGTGCCGATTCTCAAAATTTCCCTTTCTATAATGTTAAGCTCCGAAAAATCCCATCCTTTCAGAAATTTCTTTATCTTTTCATCAATCTCATCTTTGCTCTGTTGTATTTCTCTTACATACTTATCGACAATCCGGCTTTCATTTTCATCGGTCACGGTAGATACGTCTTTAATTGTCTTTTCAACCGGTGAATGGTTTAGATCCATGTTATACAATATCTTCAGGATATTTGACCGTACCTTTCTGAGCGACATCTATTAAAGCTGCTTGTAAAGATTTATCATTTCAATAAGTGCGGTTGCGGCACTGAAACCTTTGTTGCCCATTTTACTTCCGGCTCTCTGTATCGCCTGTTCGGTTGTGTCTGTTGTCAAAACTCCAAATGAGATCGGAATATCGCTTGTAAGTGCCAGCTGAGCGACTCCTTTTGAAACCTCATTTGCTATATAATCAAAATGCGGGGTTTCTCCTCTTATGATTGCCCCCAGAGAAAGGATCCCGTCGAATTCACCCTTTTTTAATAGTCTGGATATGGCCATAGGTATTTCAAATGCCCCCGGCACTTTATATAACATGATATCATCACTTTCTATGCCGTGTCTTGTGAATGAGTCAGCCGCTCCTTCTATCAGTCTGTCGACTATTATGCTGTTGAATCTTGAGGCTGTTATAGCAACCTTATAACCTTTTCCAATTAATTTACCTTCGATAATATTCATCTACACCTCCTCAAGCAGATGCCCCATTTTAGTTTTTTTTGTAATCAGATATTCTTTGTTGACGCAGTTCAGCCCTGTTTCAATGGGTACGCGTTCCACCACCTCCAATTCATATCCCGAGAGTCCGACAATCTTCTTTGGATTATTTGTCAAAAGTTTCAATTTTTTTATTCCGAGATCCATTATTATTTGAGCACCTATGCCGTAGTTTCTCAGATCAGCCTTAAACCCGAGTTTTTCATTTGCCTCTACCGTATCAAGCCCCTCGTCCTGCAGATGATAAGCCTTTATTTTGTTAACAAGGCCGATTCCTCTTCCCTCCTGCTGAAGGTAGATTACCGCTCCGATTTTAGCTTTACTAATCATTTCGAGAGATTTGGATAATTGAGAGCCGCAATCACATCTCAGGCTTCCAAGTACATCTCCTGTGAAGCATGATGAGTGCACGCGTACCAATACGGGTGCGTTTCCACTTACATCACCCTTTATGATTGCGACATGTTCCTTGCTGTCAATAAAATTTGTGTAAACTATAATTCTAAAATTTCCATATTTTGTTCGTAAATGCGCACTTGCCGCTCTCTGAACCAGTCTTTCGTGCTGCAGGCGATATTTTACAATATCGGCAATCGTGACAATGGTTAGGTTAAATTTTTTTGCCATTTTCTCAAGTTGAGGTCTTCTTGACATTGTGCCGTCATCATTCATTATTTCACAGATAACGCCTGCCTCGTAAATGCCTGCCAGTCTTGCCAGATCAACAGAACCTTCAGTTTGACCTACCCTGACTAAAACGCCGCCTTTTTTTGCCCGCAGCGGAAAAATATGTCCGGGTCGTGCAAGATCCGTCGGTTTGGCATCAGGACGTATGATTGTTTGAATGGTAGTTGCTCTGTCGGCTGCAGAAATTCCGGTTGTTGTGCCTCTTGCGGCGTCAACGGAAACCGTAAAGGCTGTTTTAAATTTGGAGTCGTTATCGACAACCATCAGCGGAAGTGCAAGCTGATCGGCTTTACCGTTTATCAGTGTTACGCATATCAACCCTCTGCCATGTTTGCTCATAAAGTTTATTGCATCAGGTGTTGCAAATGCTGCGCCCATACAAAGATCACCCTCATTTTCTCTGTCCTCATCATCTACGAGAATAACCATTTTCCCGTTTCGTATCTCATCTATCGCTTTTTTAACACTATCCATTTTTGCTCCCATTATCAATTCATCTATATTGTATTATAGCACGTTTTTCAGAGTTGGTAACTGATGTTACATATCAATATCATACGTAGGGGCAGACCCCTGTGTCTGCCCTATTGATGAATCGCAGCTGACAAACGGGCAACCAACAGCAAACGGGCAACCACAGGGGGTTTGCCCCTACGGCAGCGAGATCATTCTGCTTATATATCTTGCTATAATATCCGCTTCGATATTCAATTTAGATCCAATCCTTTTTGTTTCCAGGGTTGTATGACTGAATGTGTAGGGAATCACCATTAGCGTCATTATGCTGCCTGTTATCTGATTGATAGTCAGACTTATTCCTTCAAGCGCCACAGAGCCTTTTACTGCGAGAAAACGGGCTATATTTTTATCAAATTGAACGGAAATCTCATGAAATCCATGCATATTTTTGTGTTTTGTGAGGGTTGCCGTTCCGTCTAAATGTCCGGTTACGATATGCCCGTTAATGCCTTTATTCAGAGACAGAGCTTTTTCAAGATTTACATATCCGGCATATTTAAGATTAGACAATCTTAATGTTTCGCCGGAGGCATCAACCCAAAAGCAGCCTTTTTCTATCTTTGCTGCAGTCAGACATGCGCCGCTTACCAGTATGCTGTCGCCTTCATTTAAAAGAAGCTCCGATCTTATTTTGATGCTTGTTCCCGACGAGTAGGCCTTTTTATCGACAATCTCTCCTGTCTGCTCTACGATACCGCTAAACATCAAAGTATCCCGACATTACCATGTCTTTGCCGATCTTTCTGCACTCTGTTTTTTTCAGGATTACCGTATTTTTTATAAAATCGGCACCTTTTCCATGAAAAAGAGGAATCCCGCTTCCTCCCAGAAATTTTGGGGCTATAAAAATAAAGGCTTTATCGTACAGATGTTTTTCTAAGAATGATTTGTGAACGCGCGATCCGCCTTCCACAAAAATGCTCATAATTCCCATCTCAAAAATTGTGCTTAAAACCTGCTCAATATCAAACATATCGTTGCAACTATCAACCTTTTTGATAATAATTTTCTTATTTATCGATTTGTATTTTACGTCATCTATCTTGTTGTCGCAAAAAATCACCAGATTATCAGGTTGCGACAAGAGATTCGGATAATTCAAAGAGAGTTTGCCGTCAAGCACAATACGATAGAATTTTTCCGTCTTTTTATATGGCGCAAGTACGGGATTGTCGATTTTTGCCGTTTTTGCTCCTATTAGTATCGAATCATACCTTGCCCGCAATCTTTTTGAGTATCTTCTTGAGATGTGTCCCGATATCCAGCTGCTGTCGCCTGCGGCCGCTGCGATCTGTCCGTCCAGAGTTACAGCGGCTTTCATAACAACAAACGGACGCCTTTTGATTATGTTTGTTATAAATACTTCGTTGATTTTTCTTGCTGCTTGTCCGCATACTCCAACCTTTACCGTTATTCCCGATTGCCTAAGCTTTTTTATGCCTCCCGACGCAGTTGAATTCGGATCTTCCATCGCAATAACAACGGTTTTAATGCCGCTGTTTATTATAGCGGATGTGCATGGAGGTGTCCTGCCGTAGTGATCGCAAGGCTCAAGTGTGATATACATTTTTGCACCGGCTGCATCAATTCCGGCAGCCCTAAGTACCTCAATTTCTGCATGAGCCTCTCCCGCTTTATGATGATATCCTGCGGCAATCAAATGATTATTTTTCACAATGACTGCTCCGACTGTAGGATTTGGAGAGGTTGATCCTATTGCTTTTGCGGCTTGTCTTAGAGCAATCCTCATCCAGTATTCATCTTTATGCATTGTTTATCCTTTTTTTGGGCTCTTCCGGATTAAGTGTGGAAAAACCATAGAAGCTTTCCATGCATTATTGCAGATCCTATTCTAATTTGCAAACTTAAAACTCCCTTCTGCCATTGCAAGGAGGAACGACGAAGCAATCTCTGCCTTGAGACTACCGGGAAATGTGAGACTGCCACGTCACTTCGTTCCTCGCAGTGACTGGAGGCGTGTCATT
>CAZPBP010000075.1:0-5964 GCA_964584845.1 uncultured Hippea sp. | reverse complement strand
CCTGCAGAAGTTTGCCTCGCCTATGAAAAAGCAGATATTGCCGTGAAGACGCTTATTGTGCAGCGGTCTCATAATTATATTCAAAAATGATATTGACTGAAATCGAAGATGGTCTATTATTAATAATAGGATGGTTCGAGCAGTCGCCTCAAATGAGGAGGAAAGTCCGGACTCCAGAAGGGAAAGCGCTGGGCAACTCCCAGGAAGATGCCGCCAAAGCGGTCTCTTACGGAAAGTGCAACAGAAAATATACCGCCTGTAATAGGTAAGGGTGAAAAGGCGAGGTAAGAGCTCACCGGATAAGGAATAATCTTTATGCTTTGTAAACCCCGCTTGGAGCAAGACGAAATAGGGAAATAGTGGTATCCCCTTCTACCGATTATTTCCGGGTGCGTCGCTTGAGGTTGTCGGAAACGGTAACCCTAGATAAATGACTGCTGCCGTAACAGGTACAGAATCCGGCTTATAGAACCATCCTATGGGCAATGTGGAGTTGCAAATAATTTATGAAAAGACTGATTCCCTATTTTCTTTCATTTTCTATGCATTTGTTGATAATTGTTTTTCTTGTCATATTCGTAAAGACGAATGATAAACATCATTTAACAACTGACAAGCCTATAATAGTTGATGTAGTAACAACAACTGAAGATAAAGATATGACTGTCAGTCGCAAGATAGTAAAAAATCTTAAAAAAGTATCTACTCAAAACAGGCTTTCGGCCGGACCGCTGACAGCAAAAAAAAGATATAAAACAGTACAGCCGAAGGGTTATGATATTTCCCGTAGAAATACTAAAAAAAAGAGCCCAAGCTTGTTAAATAGTAAAATAGGTTATGTCGCAGCATTGCAAAAAAAGAAGCCGCAGATTTATGTACATAAAAGAAAAAAAAGTAAAAGAGTCGAAACAATTCATGTTGCCTCAATAAACCACAACTCAATCTTAAATAAATCCGCAAAACGTCAATTAAGATATAAACCGCTATATCCTGTTGCCGCTGCCGCAAAAGGGGTTAAAACAGGCTCCGGAAGTTTCAAGAGAGAGGCTGCGGTATCAATAGCTACTAAAGATTATAGATATGCATCATATATGGCTCATATCAAACGACAGGTTGAATCGGTTTGGATATATCCCGAAGAGGCAATTGAAAAAAGTGAGTCAGGCGTTCTGTTTCTGTTTTTTGTCATAAATCGAAACGGATCATTGAAAAATATAAAACTTATAAATTCTTCAGGACACAAAATCCTTGATGCTGCTGCCATTAATGCATTGAAAGATGCCGCTCCTTTTCCCACTCTTCCTAAAAGACTTAATATAGACAGACTAAAGGTTTACGCTTCCTTTCAATATAATATCTCTTTTGATACTAATATAAATTGAAACCTTGACATATATCGACTAAAGCCTATATTTTGATTCAAATTAAAACAGGAGGTGTAATATGGCATTAGTGGAATGGAGACCGTTTGAGGAAATCGGCACTCTTCACGACAAAATCAACAAATTGTTTGATAATGTATCGGGAAAAGAGGCCAAGGATGAGAGTTCTTTTTTGCCGGCTGTGGATATTTATGCCGAGGATAACAATTTAGTTATCGAAGCTGAGATTCCGGGTATTGACAAAAAAGATATTGACCTGAAAGTTGAAGATAATGTTCTTACTATAAGAGGCAAGAAGGAGTTCAGAAAGGAGGAGAAGGGAGACAACTATTACAGAGTTGAACGATCATACGGTTCATTTGTAAGATCTTTCATGATTCCTGATAATATAGACAAAGAAAACATCAAGGCGGAATATAAGAAAGGTGTGCTCAAGCTGATCTTGCCTAAAAAATCTGAAGCTCAGTCTAAGAGTATTCCCATAGAGGTTCGATAAAAAACAGAGTCGAAGGCAAGCGCAGTCTTGCCTCCGACTTATGAGGAAAACTTATGAATTTTGAAAATTTTACCGTAAAATCCAAAGAAGCTGTAAAAGCCTCCGAATCGTTGGCGTCTCAAAAAGAACATCAGGAAATCGGCATCTATCATCTTTTGCATGCCCTTTTGAGCGATAGATCGGGTCTTATTTTCTCATTGATTCAGAAGATAGGAACTAAACCCGATATGATCTTAAACAAGATTGATGAGATTTTGGAAAGACTGCCAAAGGTGAGCGGTGCTGCACAATATATTTCGGCTGATCTGAAAAAGGTGTTTGAGCAATCTGAAAAAATTGCTAAAAGAATGAAGGATGAATATACAAGCGTTGAACATCTTTTTTTGGCTTTGCTTGAAAACAATGAAATAGTGGATCTGCTGAACAATTTCGGCATCAACAGCAATGTGGCTATTGATGCGCTCAAAGAGTTGCGAGGAGATGCTCGGGTTACAGATGAGAGACCCGAAGAAAAATATCAGGCATTGAAACGATATGGCAACGATATAACTGCTCTTGCCGGAGAAGGGAAACTTGATCCTGTAATCGGCAGAGATGATGAAATAAGAAGAACAATACAGATACTTTCAAGAAGAACGAAAAATAATCCGGTTCTAATAGGTGAACCTGGGGTGGGCAAAACCGCCATAGTTGATGGTCTGGCCATCAGAATCGCTTCGGGAGATGTTCCTGAAAGTATTAAAGAAAAAAAAATTATTGCTCTTGATATGGGCAGTTTGATTGCCGGAGCAAAATACAGAGGTGAATTTGAGGATCGCCTTAAGGCTGTTATGAAAGAGGTAATTTCTTCCGATGGAAGAATCATTTTATTTATTGACGAACTTCATACGGTAGTGGGTGCAGGCTCTGCCGAGGGTTCTGTAGATGCCTCAAACATGCTTAAACCGGCTTTAGCAAGAGGAGAACTTCGCTGCGTAGGAGCCACTACTCTCAATGAATATAGAAAATATATAGAAAAAGACCCGGCTCTTCAGAGAAGATTTCAACCGGTCTTGGTTAATGAACCTTCTGTGGCCGGTACAATAAGCATACTCAGAGGATTGAAAGAAAAATATGAGGTATATCATGGAGTCAGAATATCCGACCCTGCCATAATAGCGGCAGCCAATTTATCATACAGATATATTTCAGATCGATTTTTGCCGGATAAGGCTATCGATTTGATTGATGAGGCGGCTTCGCAGCTTAAGGTTGAGGTTGAAAGTCAACCGCAGCTGTTGGATGATATAAAAAGAAAAATTATACAACTCAAAATTGAAGAAGTAGCCTTAAAAAAGGATCGGGATCAATCAAGCAAGGAAAGATTGCGCAAAATTGGAGACCAGCTTAAAGATCTTTACGGTAAGGAAAAAGAACTCGAAGCGCAATGGAAACTTGAAAAATCGCTGATAAATGAATCCGGTACCCTTAAAAATCAGATTGATGAAATAAAAACAGAGATTGAGCTTGCCAAACGCAAAGGAGATTTTGAGACAGCAAGTAAGCTGAAATACGGAAAGCTTCCTGAAATAACAGAGCAGATAAATAAAATGCATAAAAGACTTTCGGAAATACCTGAAGAGAACAGGCTTCTGAAGCTGGAAGTTACAGATAGCGAGATTGCAAAAATTGTTTCAAAATGGACGGGCGTTCCGGTTGGCAGAATGCTTGAATCTCAAAAAGAAAAACTTTTAAAAATGGAAGAGCGAATCAAAAGTCGTGTTATCGGACAGGATGAAGCCATTATCGCCGTCTCCAATGCAATAAGACGCTCAAGATCCGGATTGTCTGATCCCAGCAGACCTATCGGCTCGTTTTTATTTTTAGGACCTACAGGAGTTGGCAAAACAGAATTGGCAAAAGCGCTTGCCGAGTTTCTATTTGATGATGAAAAATCAATGATACGGATAGATATGAGTGAATATATGGAAAAGTTTTCTGTCTCAAGACTTACTGGAGCTCCTCCCGGATATGTTGGATATGAAGAAGGCGGGCAGCTTACCGAAGCTGTTAGAAGAAAGCCGTATTCGGTGGTTCTTTTAGATGAGATAGAAAAGGCGCATCCGGATGTATTCAATATTTTACTTCAGATATTGGATGACGGTAGATTAACCGATTCAAAAGGTGTAACTGTAGATTTTAGAAATTGCGTAATAATAATGACAAGTAATTTTGCAAGTGATATAATGCTCAGCTCCATAGATTCAAATATAGAATTTAGTCTTGTTGCCGAAAAGGTGAAAAATGAACTGAAAAAACAGCTCAAGCCTGAATTTATAAACAGAATAGATGAGATAATTGTTTTCCATCCGTTAACTAATGAAATGCTTGAAAAAATCCTGGACATTATGCTTTCCGAGACCGCCGAAAAATTAAACAAGCGTGGCATAAAGATAAATATCGGCAATGATGTAAAACGATTTCTTGTTATGCGCGGATTTGATCCTCAATTTGGAGCGAGGCCGCTGCGCAGGGTTATTCAAAATCTTGTCGAAAACGAACTTGCAAAAGCGTTGCTTGCCGGAAACTTTACAAAGGGAGATACGATCACAGCTTCCATAGATAATGATAAAATAGTGTTCGAAAAAGATCAGTCAGCTATCTCCTAATCCTTCAATAGCTCATCTTGTCAGGCAGGATGGGAGCATGTTGTTTATGATAAAATGGCTGACAGTAACTATGAAATAGTTTTTTTGAAATAGAGCAGGTTATGATGATTATTTGTGGATTAATAGAGGTACTTTTTAGTATCGTTTTTCGATATTTATTTGATTCACAAGCGGTTTGCCGGCATATAGATTTATAATATTTTCAAGCGCCTCACGATAACAGTCTCTCATTCCTTCATAGGTAAGTCCGCCGCAGTGAGGGGAGATAACCACATTGCTAAGCATATGAAATGGAAATTTAGATGGCAGGCAAGTTTGATCTTCCGATGAGGGATAGTTGTACCATACATCAATACCTGCTCCTTTTAAATGACCATCTTTAAGCGCATAATAAAGAGCTTTTTCATCAACGATAGGTCCGCGTGCGATATTTATTAGAATTTTATTTTTCATTTTGTCTAATTTATTTTTATCTATCATGCCTCGGGTTCGGTGCGTAAGAGGAACAGCGACAAAGATGAAATCAGAAATTTCAATCAATCGATCAAGCTCATCGGCTGCAAACAGTTTGTTTATAATATTCATATACTGCCTTTCTATTTTGGGAGTTCTTTTTAGGACATTAACATTCATTCCCATACATCTACACAATTTCGCGATCTGTTTTCCAATTCCTCCAAATCCTATTATTCCGGCTGATTTTCCTCCTATGTGAATAGTTTTTCTTTTGTCTGTTAAAAGATTGTGCCAGATTCCTCTGGTTAGATCCCGGTGATTTACCACAATCTCTTTGGCTACGGCAAACATTAGTGCGATTGCATGTTCTGCTGTTGCTGCGCTGTTGCCATGAACATTGCAGATAGGAATTTTCTTTATATTTAGTTTATTTGAAATTTGATTTACGCCAACAACAGGAATCTGAATCAGTTTTAACAGTTCAGCATTGTCTATTACTTCTTGACTGACATTAAATGTGAGAAAAACAGAAGCGTTTTTAATTTTTTGTTTGATCTGTTTATCAGTGTCGGCGAAAATTACCTTTCTGTGAAGTGAAGGATACTCATCATTTAAAATCTGTTTTAAGAGCTCAATATCTCCAAAATTTGTATTTATGACTATCATTTACAAATAACCAAAATTATTTTGTACATTAGTCTCCTCCAAAAAGTACATTTTAATATGTTTCAATGTTAGACTTAATTCCAAGGCATGTCAATTTCCCGAATTTCTGATGTGATTACTATTTAGAAACATGACATTCTTATTTAGTAGATAATGAGACCGCTGCACAATAAGCACCTTCACAGCTTTATCGGGTGTTCTTTAAGAGCCTGTTGAAAAAGACCAATACTACCCCCTATTTTTTTATACGCTTCATCAGAAGATTTTCTTAACATCTTTTCTCAAATGCGGGCGAAGAGAGGGAACAAAGAAAAGA
>CAZPBP010000074.1:0-6126 GCA_964584845.1 uncultured Hippea sp. | reverse complement strand
CGGGTATAGGCGATGTATATACAAAAGAAAAGGCAACAAAATACATAATGGATAATAATCTTTCAGCAAAGGTTTTATTTCCAGGTTATGTTAATCCTGAAAATTTTCTTAATGCGATAGATATTTATATATGTCCATCAGGCAATGAAGGAATTCCTCAAGCTCTAATGCAAGCCATGATGATGGGAATTGCCTGCGTATCAAGTGATGTTGGAAGTATAAGAGATCTAAATTTAGATAACAATCTGCTACTTGCCGACAAGAATGATTTAGACAAATTTGTCAAATATACATCTAAACTTGTAACGGATAGAGGTTATAGGGTGAAAATTGGAAAGAAAAATAGAATACTTAGCAGACAAAATTTTTCAAGAAATGTAATGAAAAATCAATTGGGTAAAATTTATGCTGATTTGCTCAGGTAACTATTCCATAGAAAAAAATGTTGCAAAAACATTAGAATGCATTAATATTATTAAATCGATAGGGGGGAGGGGGGATCATGTTTAATAAAAGTTTAGGAGGTCAAAATGAGTCTTAAAAAATCGAAAGATTTGGCCGGCGAACTTTTGTCGTTAGCGGGCATAACAATTAACGGAAAAAATAGTTTTGATATCAGAATAACCGATGACCGGTTTTACAGCACTATATTTTCAAAAGGTGAGCTCGGATTCGGTGAATCGTATATGAACGGCTGGTGGGAGTGTGATCAGGTTGATGAGCTTGTTTACCGAATACTGAAAGCTCGTCTGGATGAGAAAATAAGAAAAAATCTTACCGTAATAGTGTTGGCCGTAAAAACCAGATTGTTTGATCTTCAAACAAAACATAGAGCGTTTATCGTCGGCAGAGAACATTACGATCTTGATAATGAACTCTTTAACTTTATGTTAGATAGTTCTATGAGTTACAGCTGTGCATATTTCAAGGATACCGATTCTCTTGCTGAAGCGCAGCAGAAAAAGCTTGCACTTATATGCGGTAAACTTAAGCTGAAATCAGGCATGAAACTGCTCGATATAGGCTGTGGATGGGGCGGATTGGCAAAATTTGCAGCCGAGAACTATGGTGTAAAGGTTACCGGCATTACAGTTTCTAAAAAGCAGGCTGAGTTTGCCGAAGATCTGTGCAAAGGATTGCCGGTAGAGATAATTCTTGATGACTACCGAAATCTCAAAGGGAAATATGATCGTGTAGTTTCGGTAGGAATGTTTGAGCATGTAGGATATAAAAATTATAGAACATTTATGAAGGTTGTTCATAGGTCGCTTGCCGATGACGGCCTGTTTCTGCTTCATACAATTGGGAGTAATTATTCAACTACCTCTACAAGTCCGTGGATTCAAAAATATATCTTTCCAAACGGTATGCTTCCATCGATAAAGCAGATAGGCGAATCGATAGAGAATTTATTTGTTATGGAAAACTGGGAAAATTACGGACCTCATTACTACAAAACATTGATGAGTTGGCATCATAATTTTGTGCAAAACTGGGACAGGATAAAAGATCGATATGATCAAAGGTTTTTTAAGATGTGGACATACTATCTTCTGTCTTCTGCCGGAGCGTTCAAGGCTCGTAGCGACCAGTTGTGGCAGGTTATGCTGTCAAAAGAATAACAACTGCGTTTAGTGCGTAACATCAGTTATTAAGTAGACATGTTGGTAAATCGGAGAATAATATTGACATTTTCGAATCTATCTGCTATATCACTGAAGTTTACGAATACATAAAGGAGGAGATGTGGTTGAAAAGCTTAGGACAACATCTTTTAGTTGATTATTATGGCTGCAGCAGCACGCTTTTGAATGATCCGGTTTTGCTGGAAAGATATCTTAAAATGGCGGTAAGCAAATCTGGTGCAACGATTGTTTCATCAACTTTTAGAACATTTGAACCTTATGGTGTCAGTGGGATAATAATTATAGCGGAATCTCATTTTGCAATACATACATGGCCGGAATACAATTTTGCTTCTATAGATTTCTTTACCTGTGGATGCGGTGTAGATCCCCAAAAGGCAAACAATTATATTGAGGAAGTTTTGCTTCCGGATGAATCCGATATAAGAGAAATTGCACGTGGTGATCTCAGCAAGATGAATTTTCATAAATGTGCAATTTAGTTAATACATAGGAATTTATATGAGTATATCGAAAAATAATATAATTCCCAATGCATACTTTATTGTTTCCGGAGAGGGCTCAGGCTCCTCTGAGTTAAATGCATTTGATTTTGCGCTTCTTGATTCAGGTCTTGGAAATCTGAATTTGGTCAGGATGAGCAGTATATTGCCGCCTTCTGCCGTAAAAATTGAACCATACAAAATTTCTTACGGCTCTCTTGTTCCTGTTGCGTATGCCTATCAAATATCAAATAGAATTGGCGCGACTATTTCTGCGGCAATTGCCATAGCGTTTCCAACCGATAAAACACTGCCCGGATTGATTATGGAATATAGCAGTTTGAATAAATCGGCGGACTTTGCAGAGAGACAAGCTGTCAAAATGGCAACGGAAGGAATAAGAGGCAGAGGATGGAATGTAGATCATACGGAGTCGATTTCCAGACAAATGACGGTTGGCAAAGATTTTGCCGCTGTTTTTGCCGCTGTAACTTTATGTTACATTTAAGCAGAACCGACAGTCATTTTATGGCTGCCGATTACGATTATGAAAAATCAAAGGCGGCAATAGCAGGGTTTCCTATGGATCTAACTGTAACCGGGAGACATGGCGCAGGATCTGCTCCAAAAAGGATAAGAGAAGCATCGTATCTGCTTGAAACATACAGCCCTCATCTGAATATGGATTTGAGGGAATTGAAGCTGTCCGATATCGGTGATATGGAACTTCCTTTTTCTGTACCTGAATCACTTGAAATTATATCAAGAATTTCGGAAACTATAATCAAAGGCAACAAAAAAATCATTTCTCTCGGCGGAGAGCATCTCATCAGCCTGCCTATTATCTCTGAAGTTAAAAAGCGATATAAAGATATTGCGGTTATACATATTGACGCGCATCTTGATATGGCTGACAGTTATCTCGGCATCAAGCTGAGTCATGATACCGTTATGAGGAGAGTGTCTGAAATTATAGGAATGGAGAATCTTTATCAGATTGGCCAGAGATCGGGAACAAAAGAGGAGTGGGGTCTGCCAGGCAGAGAAGAATTGCTTTATCCGTTTGATCTATCGGGTATAACAAAAATAGTGAACAATATCGGCAAGAGACCTGTCTATATAACTCTCGATCTTGATGTTCTTGATCCTTCTGTATTGCCCGGAACCGGAACTCCTGAGCCTGCAGGAATAAATTATAATGACCTTATGGCTGCTTTAACAATCTGCCGGTCGCTGAATGTTGTAGGTTTCGACATCGTTGAACTTGCGCCTTCTATGGATATATCCGGTAGTTCTGCGATAATTGCCGCCGGTATACTTAAAGAAGCACTTCTTCTTTATCTATAAGGCGCATCTGTAATCTGTGAACGATCATTCTGAGCTTCAAAACAATCTTACCTGTGTTGCAAATTCCGGTAATAGCTTAATCGTTAGCTGTAATTTGTGTCTTGACGGGACGAATTGGGCTCTCAATTTGAAACATCCCATAATCTGATATGCATATAGATAAATTTATAAAAAATTCTCATATAACACTGGCCGCTGATTTTTCCGACCCGTTTGTTTCTTTGCTAATTATAAAAGACGGACAAAAGAGTGAGTACAGAAAAAGAATTGACGGTAAGTTCTCAGTCTATCTTATGGACTATCTTATTGAGGTTTTGAGAAACAATAGATTGAAAATGGCGCAGATCGACCGATTTATTGTTGCCGTAGGACCCGGAAAGCTCACCGCTCTTCGCGTCGGTTTATCGCTTATCAAGGCGATGGCGTTCGGCAAGTCGATCGCCGGAATATCTACATTACCTCTAATTTGTTTGAGACTTAAGGTTGTCGAAGGTGAGCATTACTATCCCGTAGCAAGACTTAGCGGCAAGCTGTTTTGTGTAGCCGGTTTTGTCATAGTTAATGGAAAATTGGAATATGAAGAGCCTCAGAGGGTTGTTGATTATTCTGAGATAATAGATATGATAAATTCAGAGAAAAAGGTTGTTGTGGGCAATCCCGACGGTATGAGCGAATTTATAAATAAACCGATAGTGGCGGAATGTTATACGGATTGGAACAGGGTATTGGAAATATCAGGCGATTTGTGGCATGAATTCAACGATGAGACATTGGTGCCGAACTACATTGTAAAACCGAGGGTAATACTAAAAAATGATTGTAAAACCGTTTAGGGCGATAAGATATAAAACGGATTTAAAAAATATGGTATCGCCGCCGTATGATACCATAGATTATAACTTAAAAATGAAACTTGAGAGCAAGTGTCCCCATAATATTGTCAGACTTATTTTGCCTGAGGGGAAAAACAAATATAGAAATGCCGATAAACTTTTTCATAAATGGATTGATGAGGGAGTTCTTTTGCAGGACAGCAGACGGTCTATCTATCCGTATCAGTCATTTTATAAAATTAACGATAATATGAGATCAATGAAAGGTATTCTTGCTGTGTTCAAGCTTTCAGAATTTAGAAAAGGTGTGATAATGCCGCATGAAAAGACATTTTCAGCACCTAAAGCCGACCGTCTGAATCTTATAAAGGCATGCCGAGCAAATCTTAGTCCCGTGTTGGGGCTTTACAAAAGCAGTAAAAATGCCGCCATTGACTTTGACGCTGTAATACAAAATTCCGTTATGCTGGACGAATTCAACACTGATGATGGAACAGAACATCGATTTTATTCTCTCTCAGATCCGAATCTGATTGAACAAAGTGTGAATATTCTCAAAAATTATTCTGTAATCATCGGCGATGGACATCACCGTTACGAAACAGCACTTAACTATCGGAAATTTATGGCTCAAAAAGGTGGATCTACCGTTAACGGACATAATTGGATCTTGATGTTTCTGGTTGATATGTCCGGGGACAATATTTCACTGCTTTCAATCAATAGGATGATAAGAGGCATAAATCTGGACAAATTTAAAGCGATATCATCGGAGTTTTTTAATTTTTCCGAGCCCATTCATTTTAATGATGATCATAATGCTCTTCTCGTAACTGACGCAAAACAATCATATACTGTTGTCGCTAAGCATAAAGCGGTGAAATTTCTGGATGATTTAGGCATTAGCGATGTGGAAAAAAAGATTCCTACGATTATTGTTGATAAACTTATTGCAAATTTTTTACTTAAAGACAAAGGTGTAGAAGTAGAACATTACGGGGACGATAAAAATGTAAAAATTGAAGAAAATTCGGTTTTTATCAAACTTCATCCCGTAAAATATGAAATTATAGAAGATGCGGTTAATAATAATTATACCATGCCGCAAAAAAGTACATTTTTTTATCCCAAGGTTCCAACCGGCCTTGTGATAAACAGATTGGATCAAGATGTTTGAACTATCTGTTTTGGGATATTTTGAAGCGGCTCACAGACTGATTGAATATGATGGAAAATGCGAGAATCTTCATGGGCACAACTATAAGATAAAACTGACGATAAAAGTAGATAAACTGAACAAAATTGATCTCGGAATAGATTTTGGACGATTAAAAGATGATCTAAAAAAGGTTACCAATCTATTTGATCATAAATTTCTGAATGAACTAAGTGATTTTGACGGCCGCAATCCGTCTGCTGAAATAATCAGCAAGGTCATTTATGAGAAGGTGAAAGAGGCTTCTCATGACGATTATTTCGTAAGCAGCGTTACGGTTTGGGAAACGGACAATTCATCGTCAACCTATTATGAGACCGCTGCGCAGAAATCAGCTCTCTGATTTTTTTTCTGCGACCACCCCTGAAAATCTTTTCTTTTAATCGGGAGATATATTTAGAAACAACCGGCCATTTTTGTTAGGAGTCTGAATTTATGAGAAATAAGTATTATTTTATAAGGGATTTTTAGCTAAAAATATTTAGGAGGTTATATGGCAGCAAAAACAGAGAGTGTTAACTTAAAAAGCACAAAGCAAAAAATACTGGAGGCTTATGAAAATATTAGAAAAGAATTGGAAGAAAAAGAAAAACAATCATTGA
>CAZPBP010000073.1:0-6165 GCA_964584845.1 uncultured Hippea sp. | reverse complement strand
AGGTACAGGACTTTATACACAGGTGCTAACGGGAGCAGAGTTTGGTGCGGCACTTGGACTTACACTTCTATCATGGACAATCATTACTGCGATTCTGACGATAGTATCATTTAAACACGGGCCATATCTTGCAACACTTTTTGTTTCACTTCTGATAACTTTTATACTTCTGGTGATCGGCCATTATACCGGAGCAACGATTATTACACGCATAGGAGGCTGGGTAGGAATCTGGGTTGCAGCAGTTGCATGGTATATAGTGTGGCAGGGACTTGAGGCACAGCTTAAGGTTGCAAAATAATATAAATCGATTAAAGATCGCTTCATAGCGGTCCAAACAGAAAAAAGACGGAGTAAAATCCGTCTTTTTTTTATTTAATCCTATTGATATTGGGGGAAACTTTTCTATCATGGTTTATAGCTAATTAAGTGGGGAGCAACCTATGAAAATGTCTGAGAAGGTTAAAACGTTAAGAAAGCGAAAAGGAATAACTTTAAAAATACTTGCCAAAAATGTGGGGTGCACTGATGCATATTTGTCTCAAATAGAGACAGGGAAAGCCGTTCCATCGATAACGATTTTGCAAAAGCTTGCAAATGCACTTGAAACGAATGTAAGATCAATCTTGAGTGATGCAAAAGATGTTGAACCTGTTGTAATGAAAAAAAACGAAAGGATCAAGATTCTTTATCCGGAAAGCAATGTTTCAGCTGAGCTTTTGGTAAAAAAAATTACCGAGAAACAGATGGAACCGTTATTCAAAGTAATACCTGCCCATTCGGAAACTCATGGGGTGCACAGACATGAAGGCGAAGAGTTCGGCTATGTGCTGAAGGGTGAGTTAGTGCTTAAACTGGCCGACAAAAGCTATGTAGTAAAGGAAGGCGACAGCTTCTATTTTCGTGCTGTTGTGCCGCATAGCTACAAGAATACACAAGACATTGACTGTGAGACAATCTGGGTGGTTGCGCCTCCCGTTCTTTAATTCTTAATAACCCGCCTTCCATCTGAAGCTTTTCTTTTGTCGCCGATACTTGTCTTTGGTGCGTAAGGTGAGTTAATGATCTTGCCTTTTATTTGATCTTCCTGCGGGCTTTATTATGTTTCCTGTATACTTTATTGAATCTCTTTGATTAACCCGTAAGTCCTTCAGAAGTTTGCTTTATCTATAGAAAGAAATTATACAGATGGTATTTTCCCATTTTTTTCTGCTGCTGATATGATTTGGACACATCCTGTATTCTGATGCAATCTTGTTTGCTTGTTCTTATTTACCCTTCAAGCCATTTTTAATATAATCAAACAATTTACTGTCCTGAGTCTCAAAAAAGACTATATTTTTTTCTCTTTTCAGCCATGTCGCCTGTCGTTTTGCGTATTGAAGGCTCTCTTTTATTGTTTCTTCCACAGCTTCATTTACGCTCAAAGTTCCATTTATTACCGAGAGAGCCTGTCTGTATCCAATTGAATAAAGCGGTTTGATGTCTGTGCCGTATTTTTTGATGATTGCTCTTGTTTCATCAAGAAGACCTAAGGAGAACATCTGTCGAACCCGTTCAGTTATGCCGTCTTTTAATGCTTTTTTATCAATAAGAATTCCGATTTTGATTGGGTTGAATGCAGACGGCGCAGTTTTTTCGAAAGCTTTTATCGATTTACCGCAAGTCAGATAAACCGAAAGTGCTTTTTCAAGTCGGTAGGTGTCATTAGATGACAATTCTTCAGCTCTTTGCGGATCGCATAATCTAACAAGCCTGTACAACTTATCTTTTTTCCCTCTATATGCTGTTTTTACAAATTGATTTATCCAGCAGGGGATCTTAATGGCACCATCTATTCCGTTTATGAGCGCTCTTATATAGAAATTTGTTCCTCCAACGACAATCGGCAGGTTTTTTCTCTTAAGAATCTTGTCTATAATTCTCTGTGCCTCTTCTGCAAATTCTGCCGCTGAGTATTCTTGATCGGGTTCTTTGATATCCAGCATATGATGAATCGCAGTTCTTTTATTTTTAGAGATTTTTGCGCTTCCGATATCAAACCCTTTATAGATTTGAACTGAGTCGGCTGATATAATTTCTCCTGAAAATCGTTTGGCAATCTTTATTGCCAAAGCACTCTTTCCGGACGCAGTTTGACCATAAATAACTACAATTTTGTCTCTTTTCAATCAGACGTTCTTCCAATAGTCATTGATGTAGCCTTCCCAAAATTTTGCTGTTTTAAGAGGTTTGCTTATATGCATCAGAAGTATCTTATACATTGTTGCAACGATCATTTTTTCGACATCAGGCGAGAGGTGCACGCTTTTAATCTTCTCTAATTTTATCGATTTAAAATAAAAAATGGGATTTGAAATCGATGGTGCTATATCAAAATCTGTTTTCTCCGAACATCTTTTATGCATAAATCCGTTCTTTCCGCAAATGGATACATCGTTTAAAGAAGATCCGCAGATAGAGCATATCTTATCCGCAAACAATCCGTTGTGGCTTAAAATCTTTATAAAAAAGAAGGCAAACATCATAGGGTTTATACTGTTTTCCATATACTTTAAGAATTTTCTTAAAAAAAGCCAGAATTCGGGAGCAGGGTCGCCTCTTTTGAAAAAATATCCCACGATCTCGGAAATAAAAAATGCAAGATTGAGTTTGAGAAAATCTGAATGAATATTTTTGAATGAATCGACTATATCGGCTTCTTTTGCAACAACAGATATTCTGCCCTCTTTTGATGATACCCAAAATTTTGATTCATTTATCGGTTCAGTTGCTTCTCCAAACCTGTTTTTTATTCTTGAGGCACCTCTTGCGGTACATAAAAGTCTGCCATGATTGTAACTAAACAGGTCAAGAAGTCTGTCGGTTTCGCCAATTTTTATAGAGTTGAGTGTTATTGCATGAATCAGATGTGTTTTCAATTGAGATCATTTATAGCTAAATACAGTTTTTTTGCTTTTATGTGATCTTTGACATTATGAACCCTTATAATATCGGCTCCATGGCTAATGGCGGCAAAATTAGCTATCAGCGTTTGAACCTCTCTATTTCCAACATTATCCCCTGTTATTTCGCATAGAAAGCTCTTTCGGGAAAGGCCTATAAGGATTAAAAATCCAAGCTGTTTTAGATTTTCGAGGTTATTTATTATGGCGAGATTGTCTGAAAGCCGCTTTCCGAATCCGATTCCCGGATCGACAATAATATTTTCATGTCCGACACCTTTATCAATAAGATAGGCTGCCCGACTCTGCAGATATTGGGTAATCTCAGCTACGGTATCATCATAATATGGAGATTTCTGCATATTTTCAGGGGTTCCTTTTGCATGCATAATGATAATAGGGATGTTGCTTTTTGCCGCAAATTCTGCTGTTTTTTCTTCACCTGCAGCGCTTACATCGTTTATTATACCGGCTCCGGCCTCAACTGCCGCTTCTATAACGCTGCATTTTTTTGCATCAATTGATATCGGTATGTCGGACTCAGCTCTTATCGCTTCAATTACAGGCACGACACGCTCAATCTGCTCTGCTTCCGAAACTTCCAGCGAACCCGGCCTTGTGGATTCTCCTCCTATATCGATAATATCAGTTCCATCGGCTATCATCTTTCTTGCGTGAGCTATCGCGTCTGCAGGCTTAAAAAATTCTCCGCCATCGGAGAATGAATCGGGTGTTACGTTGAGAATGCCCATTATTGCAGGTCTTTGTATTTTCCGACTTACGGATCGGAGGGAAGGAGGATTTTCAACCGAACCTATGAATTGTTTGATCTCAGATGAGGCTTTGCGTATAACAGATGTTTGTCTTCCTGCACTTTCGGTAAAATATTCAAGCTGTCTCAGCGTTCCGAAAATAAGGACATCTGAGTATTTTACACTGCAGTCTATAACTCCTTTTGCGCATGCTGCATCTGCCCCCGCTGAGAGCATTAGTTGTTTGATAATATTTGCATCTCTACTTTTTATCTTTTTTAGCAGCACTGCATATGTTTTTGCCTTTGGTGCCATAAGTTTGACAGAGGCGGCATCTGTACCGACATACGCTATCATTTTTTTTATTTTGTTGTAATCGTCTATCTCGAAGAAATTCATTTACCGCTTTTTCACAATCTCATCTATTTGAGATGTGTTAAGTGTCTCTTTTTCGTTTAAGCTATCAGTTAGTTTTTTAAGCTTATGCAGATTATCATTAAGCAGTTTTATAACTTTCCTGTAAGCATCGTTTATGATAGAGGATATCTCACTATCTATATTTTCAGCAGTTTTGTCGCTGATGATTTTTGTATGCGTAAGTTCCTGTCCAAGAAATGGGTTTTTCTCATCTTCTGAATAGTGTATTGGCCCAAGTTTGCTCATGCCCCACTCGGCAACCATGCTTGTAACCAGTTTTGTAGCCTGACTTATATCGTTGGCTGCACCTGTTGTTATTGAGTTACCCGTAACCTCTTCGGCCGCCCTTCCACCGAGAAGTACCATAAGTCTGCTTTGGAGATATTCTTTACTGTAAGAATGCCTGTCAAACTCCGGAATTTGCTGGGTTAATCCCATAGCCATTCCGCGCGGTATTATCGTTACTTTGTAAACCGGATCGGCATTCGGAAGCAGTTTTGCTATCAATGTATGCCCTGATTCATGAATTGCAGTCAATCTTTTTTCATCTTCACTGAGCACCATACTTTTCCGTTCAGGCCCCATCATCACCTTTTCTTTGGCAAATTCTAAATCTTCCATCTGAACATTTTCTTTATTCAGGCTGGCGGCATGCAGAGCTGCCTCATTTATGAGATTTTGAAGATCGGCGCCTGAAAAGCCCGGTGTGCTTTTGGCGATTATTGAAAGATCGGCATTGCCGGCTATCTTTATATTTTTGGAGTGTACCTCAAGGATCTCTTTTCTTCCTTTGATGTCAGGCAGTTCTACTGCAATTCTTCTGTCAAATCTGCCGGGTCTGAGCAGAGCCGGATCTAAAACATCAGGCCGGTTGGTTGCAGCCATGACTATAATTCCCTCGTTTTCCGTGAAGCCGTCCATTTCAACAAGCATCTGATTCAGCGTCTGTTCTCTTTCATCATGACCGCCGCCGATTCCCGTACCCCTTCTACGTCCAACGGCATCAATTTCATCAATAAAGATTATACATGGTGCGCTTTTTTTGGCTTTGGCAAACAGGTCTCTGACGCGAGATGCGCCGATTCCGACGAACATTTCTACAAATTCGGATCCGGACACTATGAAAAACGGAACCTGTGCCTCACCGGCAACCGCTTTGGCAAGAAGTGTTTTGCCGGTTCCGGGAGCTCCGATAAGGAGAACCCCCTTTGGAATTTTACCTCCGAGTTTATTGAATCTGGAAGGATCTTTCAGAAATTCTATTATCTCCTTGAGGTCGTCCTTTGCTTCCTCCACGCCTGCAACATCGGAGAATGTTATTTTGTTGGAGTCACTTGCAATTACTCTGGCGTGCGATTTGCCGAACATAAGCACATTGTTTCCTCCGAGTCCGCCTCCTTTGGATGATTTGTTTATCATAAATATGAAAAATATCATAAAAAGCAGGAACGGCACAAATGTAATAACAAGCGAATAATACCATTTGTCTTGTCCTGCAGGTTTAAGATTTATCCGAATATCTTTATTTGAAAGCTTTTTTAAAATCGAGTCGTTCGAAGGAATAATACCGCTAAAACGTTTCCCGTCTTTTGTGGTACCTTTTATCTTCTGGCCGCTTATTACAACTTGCTGTATCTGATTATTTTTTATCAGCTTGATAAGTCTGCTGTACGATATTTCTGCAGTTTTGTAGGCGGTCTTTTTACTAAGACCGTTAAAAAGAAATATAACCATAATGCCTACAATTAACCAGACAATAAAGCTGCGTCCCGTATACTTCATAATCTTTTTACTACCTCATAATTTTTGAATGTCAAATATTCCATTGATTAAATTTAATCTTAAAAACAGTTTATCCTGCATTGCACGATTTTGTCTATACTCAATTTTTGTTATCGGCAACACCGCCATAAAATTTCCTGATACATCTATTATAATATATAGCCTATGCTGCACATTGTCTATCATTTAATTTGTCCTGCAGCGATCTCATTATGAGACCACCGCAGGGAAGCCACATAACCGGCAATCTTTAAGAGCCTGTTGAAAAA
>CAZPBP010000072.1:0-6288 GCA_964584845.1 uncultured Hippea sp. | reverse complement strand
GTTGATACTGCACCTGAGATTGCCGCAAATATTGTTAAAGACTTGATAAATGAATAAACTCAATGGATGATGCCAATTCTGAAAGACTGTCAGGTATAAAAAAGGCCGCTGTTATTATTGTTGCGCTTGGTGAAGATCTGGCTGCAAAAGTATATAAATATCTTTCGCAGGATGATATTGCTTCAATTTCTGAGGAGATAGCAAAAACCAAGTCGGTTGACTCGGTAGTTGCATCGCCGATTTTAAAGGAGTTTCATAACTTAATTAGGGCAAATTTGTATGTTAAGGAAGGCGGTTATGAATACGCGAGAGATCTTATACTCAAAACTTTACCTGATAAAGAAGCAAAATCTGTAATAGCAAGGATTGAAAAAACCCTTAAATATGGGAATAGTTTTGATTTTCTTTCTAAAATTGGAGCGAATGAGCTGATAAAATTCCTCAAAGATGAACATCCTCAGACTATTGCTGTTGTGCTTGCAAATATGAAATCGAAGCAATCAGCTGAAATTTTGTCGCAATTCGATGCAAAACTTCAAGATACTGTTATGATGAGAATGGCAAGTACGGAAAATGTATCGCTTGAAGTGTTGAAAAAGGTGTCCGATATCTTAAAAGAACGACTCAAGAACGTTCCCATATCTGCCGGAATTGAAATTGGAGGCGTAAAGAATGTTGCTGAGATTTTTAACAATATGAATCGCGATAATTCTAAAAAAATACTGGAAAGTATTTCTCAAACAAATGAAGCATTAGCTATACAAATACGTGATCTTATGTTTGTGTTTGATGATATAGTCAAGCTGGATGACAAATCTATCCAGGAAATGCTCAAGCGTGTTGATAAGAAGAATCTCACTATCGCCCTTAAAGCTGCCACTGATGAGATTAAGGAAAAGATTTTTGCCAATATGACGACAAGAGCAGCCGGTGTTCTTAAAGAAGAAATGGATTATTTGGGTCCGGTAAAGGTAAAAGATGTTATGGTTGCGCAGCATAGTATAGTTGAGGAAATAAGAACTATGGATGAGGAAGGTATAATATCTATTTCAACAAATAGCGAAGAAGATGCGTATATTTCTTAAAAAATTAGATAATCACCATTGCATGGTAGATAATGATCCGCACTCAATATTTAATAATTCGGAAGGCTCATCCGATGAGATGGACGTCAGGTATAAGAAAGGATATATTAAAGGAAGAGAAGAGGGAACAGCTGCCGGCAAAAAGCATGCTGAAGAGATTTTAAACAGGAAATACGAAGAAGCATACAAAAAAATTGATGATTCCGTGAGAAGACTGGAAGATATCCATCAGGGGTATTTTAAAATGGTAAATGCCTTGCAGACCGAACTTCCAAAACTGATTGCCGCTATATTAGAGAAATTGATAGAAAAGAAACTTAGTGAAGATGACGGCACGATTATAAAAAATATAATCGAAGAGATGTCAAGGAAGATAAACTCGGATTTTGCAATTCATGTGTCGGAACATGACAAAAAGTATTTAGAAGAAAACGGCTCGATAAAAATAAAAACAGATAAGACATTAAAACTTGGTGATGTGATTTTGGACTGGAAATATGGACAGGTTGACGGCAGAATTGAAACAAAAATTAAAAATATAGAAGACTGGATAAATGGTATAGATCTTGAACATTTTATCAAAAAGAATTGAAGGCATAAGAAAAGCCGACCCGTACAGCTACTCGGGAAAGATAGAAAGAGTTGTGGGTTTGACTATACAGGTAACAGGTATTCCTGCGCGGCTGGGAGCTCTTTGCAGCATCCATATAGAAAAAGAGGAAAGCTTGCTTTCTGCCGAAGTTGTTGGTTTTGACGGTAGAAAGATATTTCTGATGCCGCTTGGATCAACCGATGGCATAGCATCAGGAAACCTTGTAACTTTAGATAATCATGATCTTTCTGTGGGGTGCAGTGATAAGCTTTTGGGGAGAGTTATTGATGGATTGGGAAATCCTATTGATTCTAAAGGTGAAATTGTGCCGACAGAACACTATCCGTTATTCGGAAAACCTATATCTCCGCTATCAAGAGGTATAATTGACGAGGCTCTGGAAACCGGAACAAAAGCCATTGATTGCTTTACTACCTTAGGAAAGGGACAGAAAATCGGTATTTTTGCAGGTTCTGGAGTCGGCAAAAGCACCTTGATGGGGATGCTTGCACGAAGCAGTGATGCCGATGTTAATGTAATTGCTTTGATAGGTGAGCGTGGGCGTGAGGTCAAGGAATTTATTGATAGAGACCTGAAGGACGGTCTGGATAGATCTGTTGTTGTGGCTGCCACAAGCGATCAACCTCCTTTGGTGAGACGAGAGGCTGCTTTCTGCGCAACTGCAATAGCTGAATTTTTTAGAGATATGGGAAAAGATGTTCTTCTCGTGATGGATTCGGTAACCCGCTTTGCAATGGCTCAGAGAGAGATAGGCCTTTCCATAGGCGAGCCTCCATCAACGAAAGGTTATACTCCTTCGGTGTTTTCTCTGCTTCCGAGACTTATGGAAAGAGCGGGCAAAATAGATGGTTCAGGCAGCATAACGGCTATATACACGGTTTTGGTTGATGCTGATGATTTTAATGAACCGATTTCAGATGCCTGTCGTTCTATACTTGATGGTCATATAATTCTTTCACGGGAGATAGCAGAAAGAGGCTTATATCCCCCTGTTGATGTAAACAAAAGTATTTCCAGATTAATGCCGTATATACGATCAAAAAACGAGATGTATGTTGCATCAAAAGCAAGACATCTTAAGTCAATATACAACGATAACAATGATCTTATTAAGATTGGAGCATACAAAAAAGGTACCGATGCATCAATTGATGAGGCAGTTATCAAAGTTCCCAAGATAGACAATTTTCTTATGCAGGATTCCAATGAACGATTCAATGTCAAGGAAAGCTTTGAGACATTGAGCGAAACTGTAAAATGAAGCAAATAAAAACTTTGACAAAAATTATACAGATAAAAAAAGGAACTATGAATATTATGAGAACTGTTCTGGCAGCCTGCTTTAAGAGAGAATCATATCTGAATAAACAGATTTTGGATTTGCAAAGGGATCTGAACAGCAATAATATCTTGTATGAGAGCAGAGCTGTTTCCAAGAATCCGGATATAAGATTGATAGAACGACTGTTTATAAGTCGCAGTTTAATTGAAAATAACATTATAGTATTAAAAAAAGATTTAAGTAAAATTTTGGAAAAAATTAAAGATACAAGGGATCAGATTACTGAAATGCACAAGGAAATCAAACTATTTACATCCTTGAAAGAAAAAAAGCAGCAGCAAATTGACGAAAAAATTACAAAAGACGAGCAAAAGAATATTGATGAAATTGCAACTATACGATTTTTAAACGGATCATATAAAGGTTTACAAAAGAGATGATAATCAGATGCGTCATAATCATTTTTTTTATCGCTTCATCAGTTGCCTACGCGGGTACTGCCGTAAAATATCCGGTCACTCGTGCAGGGGAATATGATAAGCTTGTTAAAAAAGATATTGCAGACTTGCAAAAGTTAAAAGCAGAGATAATAGCAGAGCAAAACCGTTTAAAAACAGCAATCGGCAACTATAAAAAGGCAAAAGCAGATATGGAGAAGACCATCAAGCAGGTTAAAAATAAAAATTATAAGATGATCGGAATGATATACGGAAATAGTGATCCTCAGCTGTCGGCGAAGTCGCTCTCTTTGCTGCCGACTAATGATGCAGCTAAAATTTTGGCAGGTATGCCGGGCAGAAAAGCAGGTAAAATTCTATCGGTTATGAAACCTTCCGAGGCATCAAAGATTACTCAAAAAATGATTGAGCTTGGTATTATCAAACCAAAGGGGCGCTTCTGATAATGAGACCGTTGCGCTTACTGTGCAGTGGTCTCAAATTGCATCTTACTATGCGGTTGTCCCTGAACATAGGCGCTCCAAATCTAAAAAACTTTTTGTTGAACAACTTTAACGTACTTACTCTTGCCCGACCATTGTCTATTGGCGAAGTTTGAAAGCAGTACCTATATCTATATATTTTGATTTTATAAATCCTGCGGCTATTGCTTTTTTATAATTCTTGAGCATTTTACTTTTATTTCCTTGTATCTGATCAAGGATGCCTAAACCGAAATAACCTTCGCCTTTTTCATTTTCGGAAAGTGAAGCTCTATAAAATTCAAGGTATGCATTTTTATAATCACCGCTTAGAACAAGCAATGATCCAAGTTTCATATGATAACCGGCACTGTTTTGATTTACATCATAATACAGGGAATTGGCGGCTTTCCCGTAACGCTTCAGTTTATATAATAGATATCCTTTAATATAATGTATATATGAATTTTTTGGGTATAAATTTGTATGATTATTCATAACCTTTAACATCATTTGATAATTATCAAGTTTGATCAGCGGTGTTTTAACGGATCCTGTATTATCTTTTAGATCATATATCCATAATGCCGCCTTTTGAAGCTTGGGCCATTTTTTTGATGAAAAAAGAGGTCGTTTTCCGTTTATAGCATTTGATAGAGATTTCAGCATATTAATTTCGTCTGAATTTGAATTTTTATAATTTACGTACAAAAGCTTTCTAAAATGCCGCTTCATTTTATCTGCCTGTCTAAAATTGCCGATTTCAATTTCAGCCATACTGCCCAAAAGATATTGCAGGGGGAAATTGGGGTATCGTATGATTGTCTTTTTAATGATAGCAAGTGCCTTTTGTACATTTCCGCTTCTTATTAAAGCAAGTGAAAGATTTGATGATATTACCGGTTCGTCGGGAGCTTTTTTATGTGCAGTTTCAAGAAGTCTTATTGCTTCGGTCGGTCTTCCGGCAGCACTGTATATATTGGCCTTCTTTGCGTCAGTGACAGCTTCATACCAATGGGCGCTTTTATACAGACTTTTGATCACAAGTTTGCTGATACCTATGGCATTATACCGTCTGGCAACCTTTAGCGGATTTTTATCTTTAATTACCCGCAGCGGCAAAATCGCTTTTATAAGTTTATCACCAATCAGAATATTTTTAAAATTATCTTCTATCTTATTTTTATCAAACAATGGAATGGTTAATATGTTGATAAAGTCAGGTATTTGCCAATCTTTTGGAAATGCAGTCAGCAGTGCGTATGTTTTTGGAAGATTGCCAAGCTTAAGATACGAAACAGCTTTTATATAATTAACAGCAGGACTGTTCAGCTCATTTAGATATTGTAAGGTATCGCGAGGCCTATTGGTTGCAAAATAGAGCATTGCGAGATTATTCTTTGCCATATTGTTATCATGTTGAAAAAACAACGACCTTTTCAGATAAATTTCTGCGGAACGAGATCTGCCCGATGCTATGCTGATCGTACCAAAAATGTCATTCAATACGCCGTTAGCGATAAACTCTTCAGAATTAAGTCCTTTTGTCTCGTCAATTGCCTTACGATAATTTTTTAAGTACAGATCTACCATTGCCGAAAGCGCTGAAACATAATTTTTGTCCTTGAGATTTATAGAAGCCATGCTTAATGCAGTATTTGCTCCCATCTGATTTTCCGATTTTATATAAGAGAGTATTAAGTTGAAATAAATCGGTTTATTGTGAGGTTTAAGCAGTGCGGATTTTTTAAAATAGTCGGCGGCAAGATGATATTCATCTTTGTTGTACAGAGCCTTTCCCAATAAGGAGTAAGCCAGTGCCCGATCGGCTTGTGTAAGTTCTTCGACCTTACTGATGGCTTTTTCTATGTTACCTGATAATATGCTGCGCTGAATCTCAAAAAAACGAATTTTGTAGACTGATTTGCGAGGAGTATAATCTTTTAGCAGAACAGCTTTCGTTAAATGCCGCTGATTTTGTCTATCGATATTTTTTATGTGTGATGTAAATTTTAATATATCAGCTGTCAGGACCGCAGCAATAACCAGTAAAAGGAGAAAATATATCCATCTTTTACTTTTGCCTTTTGTCGGTGATTTGGCAGACATTTTTTTAGGTTTGTCTTTTGTGCTCTGTTCTTTGTTGTCTTTTGAATCATCAATAACGATTAAGCGTTCATCGTCGTCGCTTTTTTTCAATTGATCATTTTGCATATTATATATGTTATCATCTACTTTTAATCAATGCAATAAAAATGTTGGCTCTTCCGGGTTAAGTGTGGAAAAACCATAGAAGCTTTCCATACATTATGAGACCACTGCACAATAAACACTTCCACAGAAGCCAAAGAGCCGGCGAGATTTAAAAATTAAAATTTGATGAGCTAAC
>CAZPBP010000071.1:0-6321 GCA_964584845.1 uncultured Hippea sp. | reverse complement strand
GGGAAGCGGACATTCTCAGCGAGTTCAAAGAGGAGCTTATAAAGATGGAGCTGTTATGAATTTTGATATAATCATACTCGCTGCGGGCATGGGAACAAGAACAGGACTTCCTTACAGCAAGCTTGCAGCAGAAATTAATGGCAAACCGCTGATCTGTTTTTCGGCGGCAGCGGCAATAGGTGCAGATCCGTCTGATATTGTTGTTATAACAAATAGAGATAACAACGATGTTGAGAAAGCGTTAAGCACGCTCGGATATCCATTTAAGTTTGCTAAGCAGCAGCTGCTTGCCGGAACTGCCGATGCCCTGCAAACCGGACTTGAATTTTGTAAAGCAGACTGTCTTGTTGTGATAAACGGCGATATGCCTCTTGTTGTGCCTGAGATTATTGATAAGATCGTATCTTATCAAACGGATATTGATGAGGCGTTTATATATACCAAACCTGATAGTCCGGGAAATATGGGGAGGGTCTTTTTTGAGGAGGATAATTTTAAAATTATCGAAGCACATGAACCTGCAGACGGAAAAACAGATTATGTTAATTCGGGGATATACTTTTTTAGACGGGCTTTTCTTGAAGCGAACATTGGTAAGTTGAACACGAATAATAAGAAAAATGAACTTTATATAACCGATCTGTTTAATTTAAAAGCAAACAAAAAGGCTGTTTTTTGTGAGGATTGGAAATCTTTATCCGGAGTAAACTCACTTAAAGAGTTTGAATTTGCCGCCAAAGAACTAAGAAACAGGAAAATAGATACTCTTTTTGAAAAGGGAGTAATAATTTATGATAGCCGGACTGTTTATATAGAGAGTGATGTTGAAGTCGGAAATTCGACTGTAATATATCCGTATAGCGTTCTGAAAGGCGGCAGCAAAATTGGAAAACAATGTGTAATTGAATCATTTTCTACAATTTCAGAGTCTAAAATATCCGATAATGTGACAATTAAGTCCGGCAGTTATATTGAAGGTTCCATAGTCGGAGAAAAATCTGTTATCGGTCCGATGGCTCATCTTCGTCCGGGTTCGGTTGTGGGGCAGTCATGCAGGGTGGGTAATTTTGTCGAAACAAAGAAAGCCGTGTTGAAGGAAGGCGTGAAGGCGAGTCACCTGAGTTATCTTGGCGATTGCGAGATCGGCAGAGAAACAAATATAGGCTGCGGAACTATAACATGCAATTACGATGGATTTGAAAAGCATAAAACCGTTATAGGCAGTAATGTTTTTATCGGATCGGACAGCCAGCTTGTAGCTCCCGTCAGAATAGGGGATGCTGCTCTGATAGCGGCCGGAAGTACAATAACGGAAGATGTGCCTCGTGATGCTTTGGCGATATCAAGGGCAAATCAGAAGAATATTTCCGGCGGTGCAGCGCGTTTTAGGAAAAAAAGGCAATCCTGATGTGCGGCATTGTAGGATATAGCGGCAAAAAGAATGCAACTCCGGTATTACTCGAGGGATTAAGAAGACTTGAATACAGAGGGTATGACTCTGCAGGAATTGCGGTTAACACAAAAAAGGGCATTAGATCCGTAAAGGTGAAGGGAAAAGTTGCAGGACTCGAAGAGAAGCTTCTTGAAAAACCGGTGATAGGAAACTGCGGCATAGCTCATACCAGATGGGCAACCCATGGCAATCCTTCCGTAAGAAACGCCCATCCGTTCAGATATGACAATTTTGCGATTGTTCATAACGGTATCATAGAAAACTGGAAAACATTAAAAGATGATCTCATTAAAGCAGATTATAATTTTACAAGCGATACGGATACCGAGGTTGCCCTTATCTGTTTTTGTGAACTGTTTAAAAAGACTCGATCAATCGGCAAAGCGATTTTGCAGCTTGTAAAAATGCTTAAAGGCGCCTACGCATTTTTGATAATAGATGAACATAATCCTTCAACAATAATAGGTGTAAAAAACGGCAATCCGCTGGTAATCGGCAAAGATGTCGATGATATTATTGCTGCGTCCGATCTTACAGCGCTTCTGTCTTTTACAAACAGGGCGTTTTTTCTTGAGGATGGTCAGTTTTTCATAGCAAAAAACGGCAATATCGATTTTTATAATTTTGAAGGCAGCAAAATATCAAATACTCCGGTTGACGTTAAATGGAATCAGGAAGAGGCAAAGAAGGGAGGATATAAGCATTATCTGCTAAAGGAAATAATGGAACAGCCCGCGGCTTTGACAAGAGCGCTGGCCGGACGAGTTGATAATCTGCTCTCCGATGAACTTAAAAATAGAATTACCCCGAAAGGAAGGATTATATGCATTGCTTGCGGCACATCCTACAATGCAGCACTTTGTTTTAAATATTTCATCAATATGCTGTCCGGGGTTTCCGTAACGGTTGAGTTTGCATCGGAATTTCGATATCAACCGCACGATTTGAGTGCCGACAGCCTTGTTATAGCGCTCAGTCAGTCGGGAGAAACATCCGATACCAAAGAGGCGCTTTTGACGGCTAAAAACAGCGGAGCTCATACCCTTGCGATAGTCAACAGTTGGGAAAGCAGCATAGCAAGGGCGGCGGATGAGACAATTTATATGAATATCGGTCAGGAAATAAGCGTAGCTTCGACAAAGGCGTACACCGCCGAGGTTGCACTGCTATATCTTGTTGCGCTGCGAATTGCTTCGGAGAGAGGTGTCGCCGCTGAAAAAATTGATACCTGGAAACAAAAAATCAAAGGCGTACCTAAAATTCAGTCGGATTATTTGAAAATCAGCGGCAGTGTTGAGAATATTGCAAAAAAATATTACAAAAAAAAGAATTTCTTTTATATTGGAAGAGGGATTGGATATCCTATTGCAATCGAAGGGGCGCTTAAGTTAAAAGAGCTCTCCTATATGCATGCGGAATGCTATGCATCGGGTGAAATGAAACATGGACCTATTTCGCTTATAGACAGCGAATTTCCAACGATTGCAGTTGCTCCGCCCGGCAGCCTAAGGGATAAGTTATTTTCGAATGTTAGTGAGATAAGAAGCAGAATGGGGCAGGTAATTCTTGTTTCGGACAGTATGCTTGCCGGATGCGATTTTATTAAGATGCCGAAAATTGATGCATGGCTTTCTCCGTTCGTATACATACTTCCGCTTCAACTTTTTTCTTATTATGCGGCCAATCTTCTTGGAAATGATGTTGATCAGCCGAGAAATTTGGCTAAATCGGTTACTGTGGAATAAATTATGTCAGACAGCATGCTTGATCAATATGCATTATTGAATGAAAATCAGAGGAGGGCGGTTTTTGCCGCAGACAGTCCGATGATAATTTTTGCCGGTGCCGGAAGCGGCAAAACAAAAGTTATAACAAGCCGTATAAATCGTTTTATCCAAAACGGTGTTTCGGCAGATTCGATTTTGGCTATTACATTTACCAATAAAGCCGCAAGAGAGATGCGGGAAAGGGTTAATAATGTTTTAAAAGGCGGCCGGCGACCCACAATCGGCACTTTTCATTCCGTATGCGCAAGAATATTAAGAGAGAATGCCGATAAGTTGGGATACAGCAACCATTTTGTCATATTTGACGGAACCGATCAAAAGACGATGATAAGAAAGATAGTCAAAGAATACGATCTTTCCGATTCTATTTATAAACCGTCCAAACTTATGTCGCTCTTTTCAAAATATAAGCGGGAAATGACTGATATGGAAAGCCTTGATTCCGGTTCATACTATCAAGCCGGAAGAATCAAGATATTCAAGAGATATGAGGCCGTAAAAAAGGAATCCGATGGAATGGATTTTGATGATCTGCTGCTTAATACAGTCAGACTTTTTGAGGAAAATCCCGAGCTGCTGAAATTTTATCAGGATCGATTCAGACATCTGTTTGTTGATGAGTTTCAGGACACAAATGCTGTTCAGTATAGATTTATTCGCATGCTTGCAGGAAAATATCGCTCAGTATGCGTAGTGGGTGATGACGATCAATCAATTTATAGATTCCGCGGAGCCGATACAGGAAATATAGATCAGTTTATGAGAGATTTTCGGGATACCAACATTTTTAAACTTGAGCAGAACTATCGCTCCACAAAATCGATTCTTGAATTTGCCTCCGAAGTAATTTCAAAAAATAGTCACAGAACCGATAAAATGCTCTGGACAAACAACAGCAGCGGCGAACCAATCGATTTTTTTAGGGTTCTGTCGGACAAAGAAGAGGCGAAAAAGGTTCTTTCTATTATCAATATGGAGCATAATAGAGGCAGAAATTATTCAGATATTGCACTGTTTTATAGAATGAATTCCCAATCGCGTATTATAGAGTTTGATTTGGCAGGTGTCGTACCGTATAAAATTTTGAAGGGACATCGGTTTTATGACAGACGCGAAATAAAAGATATAATATCATATATGCAGCTTGTGCAAAATAGTGACAATGATGTTTGCTTCGAGAGAATTGTGAATGTTCCTTCCAGAAAGATCGGCAAAAAAACTATTGAACTTTTGAAGCAGGAGGCAATAAAAAACAACTGTTCTCTGCTGGAAGCTGCTGAAGAATTCATAAAAAGGCGGAAAAATGCCGGATTATCGTTTTTTGTTAAATTTATAAAAAGTACTAAAGAAAAAATATCATTGGGAGTTGTAAATCTTTTTGACTATATAGCGGAAGAATCAGGTTATATCGATATGCTTGAAAATGAGGGAAACACGGTTGCGGAAAACAGGCTGGCAAATATAATGGAGCTCAGAAATGCAATAGTTGAGCATTCTAAAAAAGAGGATAACTCACTTGAATCGTTTATTGATCTTGCGGCTCTTACTGACGACAGCAACGATGTTTCTGAGGATAATGTCAATTTGATGACGTTTCATGCCTCAAAAGGGCTTGAATTTCCGATTGTTATAATTGTTGGAGCCGATGACGGGATAATACCTCATTCAAATTCGTTTTCCGATCCTCAGCAGCTTCAGGAGGAGAGAAGACTGTTTTATGTGGGTATTACAAGAGCAAAGGAAAAATTGTATGTCTTGTCGGCCGCTTCAAGAATGATAGCCGGATCGCTGTCGAGTTTTGCCGTATCGAGATTTGCAAAAAACCATTTTATGGAAAATAATAATTTTTATTTAGGAGAGAGAAATGGAAAACAGATCAAAAGATATTGAAGAAGAAGCCAACGTTGAAAAATTTAACAAATTTAGTGAAAATCTTGCACTTACGGGAATATCGCTCAACAAGATGGACGCAAAGTACAATGATGATATGCCTGCTACGGAAAATGAGAAGCAGGTTTTTATAGACAAAAAGGCATTTTATCAGGTTATAGACAACAATCGTTTCAAAGTTTACCAGGATTTTGCCCTGGTAATAGCAGACAAAGACGATAAGGACAATGCTGCTATCCAGGTTAATTCAACTTTTGTGCTCAGTTTTGAATCCGAAACGAAGATAGATGATGAAATTTTCGAAATCCTCGCTCAAACTACCGTTCTTATTACCGCATGGCCGTATTTCAGAGAACTTGTGCAGTCGGCTACAACAAGAATGGGTGTGCCGCCTGTTGTTATTCCTCCTCTGCAGGCGTCCGTTTAGGATCTTTGATAAAAGCCTTAAACAGTTCTATCGGCAGCGGCAATATCAGCGTACTGTTGTGATCGGTTGAAACCTCTCTGACAGTCTGAAGAAACCTAAGCTGCAATGCTTCCGGATGCGCAGATATTATGCTTGCAGCATCATTTAGTCTGTTGGCAGCCTGATATTCGCCTTCTGCATTTATAATCTTTGCTCTTCTCTCTCTTTCCGCTTCCGCCTGTTTGGCCATTGCCCTTTTCATATTTTCGGGAATTTCAAGATCCTTTAGCTCAACCGTGCTTACTTTAATTCCCCATGGGTCGGTATGTTTGTCAATGATCTGCTGGAGCTGATCATTGACTTTGTCACGCTTACTCAGCAAATCATCAAGATCAATCTGTCCTACCACGCTTCTCAATGTGGTCTGCGATATCGCGCTTGTTGCTTCTACGTAATCGGAAATTTCAACTATCGACCTGTTTGGATCGATTACCCTGAAATAGACAACGGCATTGATTTTCACCGGTACATTGTCTTTTGTGATAACTTCCTGACTTGCAACATCAAGCGTTATAATTCTAAGACTTACCTTTACTATTTTATCCACAAACGGAATTATAAAGATCATTCCGGGTCCTTTGTCACCTATGAGCCGTCCCATTCTAAATACAACGGCTCGCTCATACTCTTTCAGAACATGTACCGCCGAAGAAAGCAGTAGAAGCAATACAATAATCAGCCCTATCCATCCTCCAAAACCGAGTGAAATATTCATTTTTCCTCCT